>JARFQX010001010.1 GCA_029287555.1 Rubripirellula sp.
AGACTCACTGGTCATCGTAGCGGCCGAGTACGACGGCGAGGACAGCGGAATTTACGCTTTGGACCTTCGCAGCGGCAAACGGGTTTGGAAGATCGCCCGTCCGATCAATCTCAACTTTGCGTCGCCCATCGTGGCAACGATCGCCGGGCAGAGACAACTGTTGCTCGCCGGTGCCGATCAAATCGTCGCCTACGATCCCGAGAAAGGGAAACCACTTTGGAAAGCCGATGCCGGTACCGAGGCCATCTGTGGCACAGCCGTCTGGGACGGTCGACGGATCATCTTCAGCGGTGGCAATCCCGAGGCTGGAACCTGGTGCGTCAACGGCGATGGTTCGGCGGCCAATCTTTGGGAAAACGGAGTGATGTGTTACGAACAGTCGCTCTTGGCGATTCAGAACTTCGTCTTCGCCGTTGCCGATAATGGAGTCGCCTATTGCTGGCGAACGGTTAACGGCACCGAAACGTGGAAGAAGCGTCTGTTTGGCGGTCCGATCAGCGCCTCGCCCCTGTTGGTGCGAGATCGCCTCTACATTGCCTCGCAGTCAGGGACGATCTACGTCATCGCCGCATCGCCGGACCGTTTCGATCTGCTTGCTGAGAATCCCAGTGGCGACTCGATCTTTGCTTCTCCAGTGGCAATCGATGACCGCCTTTACTTTCGCACCGGGGTGGGGCTAGGCCCTCAGCGACAGGAGTACTTGGTCGCCGTTGGACGCGTGGCGGCACCACCGCAACGAGCCGAATAGCAAAGATTTGATGAACCGGCTGTCGCTTGCACAGCCTTCTGGTCTAAGCTCGAAGGTCCACTCGATCGGACTGCGGATTGACGTTGACTTGATCTGAGTTACCGTGATCCGCGGTTTTCCCTCCCCTCGATATGAGATCGCTTCGATGCTTCTTGCCTTACCGAGTTGCCCGGCGCGGCTGTTCCTCGGATTTCCGCTGCTGCCCTTCCTCGGAATGATCGTCGTTGGAAGCGTGCACGGCCAAGAATCGGTTGAGGCTGTGGCGAAAACGAAAGTGGTCCGCAGCGACCCGATGCGGGAGATGCAGGCGGCGGCCATGAAGCAGCAATCCGCCACTTGGGGCCACTGGGGAACCGACCCGAGAAAATACAGCACGTGGGTGCAGCACTCCAACCGATTGGTACCCATCTACACGTTCGGCATTACCCTCGACGCACTTCGTCGAGAGGGAAGCATCTACGCCGACCCCAAGAGACTTGAACAGGTTTACGGTTACGTCCCCGAGGGAACCGTCAATCCAACGGCGCTCTACTACGATCAAACCGACATCTATCGATTGCAGGCCGCGGCGATCGAGGCGGGCTACAGCAACGTGATCCTGATGATCTTCGATGGCATGGATTGGCAAACCACTCGGGCAGCGGCGCTCTATAAGAATGGTCGAGTCGCCTACAGCAGCGGTCGAGGGAACGGACTGAGTTTTCAGGACGATCGAAGGGTTCAAACCGACTTTGGTTTGATCTGCACCAGTTCATGGACCGGAAAATTAAAGGTGGACGCGAGCAGCCAAACAGTTCTCAGCACGGACTTCTCAAGACGGGGCGGCTACGATCCGAACCGCGGTGGCGAGGCGCCCTGGCTGGAACCGCCGGACAACCGTTACCTGATTGGACTCGATCGTGAGCAACCTCATGCTGTGACGGATTCTGGGGCTTCTGCGACGAGCATGACCTCGGGGATCAAGACCTACAACTACGCGATCAATGTCTCGGTCAACGGAGAGCACGTCGTGCCCATCGCACGCCGGTTGCAGGCGGAAGAGGATTTCCGGGTGGGGATCGTCAGCAATGTGCCGGTCTCTCACGCGTCAACGGCAGCTGCCTACGCGAACAATGTGACGCGAATGGATTATCAGGACATCGCGCGGGACTTGATCGGATTGCCGTCCTCGTCCCATCGAACGGAGGCGTTGTCCGGAGTCGACGTGTTAATCGGCGGAGGCTGGGGATTGACGATGGAGTCCGACGCGGCGCAAGGTTCGAACTTCATCCCGGGCAATCGGTACTTGCACGAGGAAGACATCCGGCGGGTCGATGTTAACAATGGCGGTCGGTACAGCGTCGCACAGCGCACCTCGGGTCAGCCGGGCAAACGAGTCCTGATGCGTGCGGCCCGACGCGCGATTGAGAACGACGAACGTCTGCTGGGCTTCTTTGGGACTCATTTCGATGGGCATCTGCCGTTCCAAACCGCCGATGGCGGGTTTGATCCCGCCGAAGATGCCAAGGGAATCGAGCGCTACTCCCAAGCCGACATCGATGAAAACCCGAGCTTGGCCGAGATGACCAGAGCCGCCCTGCTTGTTCTCGAACAAGCGATCGAGGGGTTTTGGTTGATGGTCGAGGCGGGGGACGTCGATTGGGCCAACCACGCTAATAATCTCGACAACGCGATCGGGTCCGTCCTCAGCGGCGAAGAAGCGTTCGGTGTCGTGATGGATTGGGTCGATGAGAACAACGCGTGGTCGTACACCGCGGTGATCGTCACGTCCGACCACGGACACTACCTGGTCATCGACGACCCGGAGCGGATCGCCGAGGCTGGTCGAAAGAAGCCGTAGGTCCTTCGACGCGGGGACGTCGGGACAGTCTGGCCGATCCACGATCGCCGGGCTATCATACGAGCAGTGGTCACTCACCGGCGTTCGGGTTGAATTCCCCCTCCATTTCAACCCGGCCACCGGCGTGTGACATTTCCAGCCAACATGACGGTTGACCCGTGGCAATCAAGCATTGCCGCTGGGTTGCTCCACATGAATACGGTTCGTTCAGGCCGTGGTCACACCGTGAACTCATCGGATCCCCAGCATCCCTCCGCATCGGCCAGCATCCACCTTGTGGATGGAACCGGTGAAGTCGATGGAAGCGATCAGGCTTCCAAGCTGGCTCGTTGCCAGGAAATCATCGAGTACCGGTTCGAGGATGAGTCCCTGCTGCTCTCGGCGTTGACCCATGCTTCCGGCGCTGCGCACCGGTTGGCGAGCAACGAACGGCTGGAGTTTCTTGGCGATGCCGTCCTCGGGCTAACCGTTTGTCAGTGGTTGTATGAGGATTATCCAGAATACAATGAGGGCGACCTCACCAAGATCAAGTCGTCGGTGGTCAGTCGTCGTTCCTGCGGTCGAGTGGCCTGCGCGCTGGGGCTCGATCGCTGCTTGATTGTCGGTCGCGGCGTGACCCGCAATCGAAGCTTTCCGCGTTCTCTCGTTAGCGACGTGTTCGAATCGGTCGTTGCGGCGCTCTACCTGGACGGTGGCGCGGACTTAGTCCGTCAACGATTGAAAGTCTGGCTTGCTGAAGAGGTCCGCCACGCCGTGGAAAGCCAAGGCGCCGGCAATTACAAATCCACCCTGCAGCAGTATGCCCAGCGCGAACTGTCGAGCACTCCGGTGTACCGGCTGGTCCGCGAATCAGGCCCCGATCATCGCAAATCGTTTCTGATTGCGGCGGTCATCGCTGACCGACAGTTTGCCGCGGCATGGGGAAGCAACAAGAAGGATGCGGAGCAGCGAGCCGCTTCCAACGCTTTGGCGGAACTGCACGATCAGGCCATTCCCTTTCCGA
>JARFQX010001055.1 GCA_029287555.1 Rubripirellula sp.
TGGATCCGTTTCCATTTTGCTGCGAGGTTGGAACGACAACTGGTCGCTGCTGAGGATCGGTTCCAAGAAACGATCAACATCGGTTTCAAATCCGCGGATGGTCCCGATCCGATTAATGACCGCCTCGGGAATCACCAGAATATGCTCTTCATTTGATTGGGCTGTCGCGTTCAAAACAGAGACTCCGTTGGCACTGAAAGAAATGGCAACTGACAAACCTCAGCCTTTGGTCTGGTATCTTCGCACGGTAACAACAGGCGGTAGCAGAAAACGGTGATCACAAGTTACCCGTTCGCGGCGAAGAAACGATTGATGCCTTGGAAACGCTTATGAGTTGATGCGGAACGGAGCGTCGATGCAACCGGTCACGTCGCCGCGTGGGCCGAGGATTGGCCAACGCCGACAACCGCCCACGTCAACCTCCCAGGTGATCTCGCAGCGCCTTCATGCCGCGGTGCAATAGACCCGCCACGGCGCCGGTCGATTTGTCCATTTGCTCGGCGACCTCGCTAAGTTTCAAACCCTCCAGGTAATGCAGGCGGATCGCGTCGCGTTGGGCATCGGGAAGCCGATCCACCGCGTGGGAAAGCGCCAAGACGTGTTCCCCCAGGACTGCATTTTGGCTGGGTGTTGGATCGCTTCCCGCCAGCAAGCCCTCCAGACGCAGCGAGGACTGCGCCAGTTTTTGCTCCATTGATTGTTCGCGTCGAATGTCGCGTTTGTCGCGGTGCAAATCACGGTCGAGGTGACAAAGATGTCGGGCCAGGATTTGACGCAGCCACGCGCGAAACTCTGCCTCGGTGCCCCCACGGAAACCGCTCAAGCCCTGCACCGCCTGCAGCATGACTTGCTGGACGATGTCCGACCCCCCAATCTTTGCCTGGTAGGCTTTGCGCATCTGCGTACGAGCCAACATCTTCAAGTAGAGCTCATAACGGGCGACGACCGCCGGATCGCGGACGTCGATCGGTTCGCTTTGGTAATCCGTATGTTGGGGGTCTTCTTTGCTTGTTCCCATCCCTATTCTCCTGCGTCTCCTGCAACGGCATGGTGCGAGCCGCGCTGCGGCGAGGCGCCGCGGAACTCCTCGACGATCGAATCGATCACCGCTTCGGCGAGCAGGTCCAACTCCCCACGCTCGGCCACCAACGGGGGCATGATTACGACGACATCACCGAGGGGACGTATCCAGACGCCCTTGGCCAACGCTCGTTCGCAAACCGCCCGTCCACGGAGCTTACGGGAATCAAAACCCCGCTTGGTGGCGCGGTCGGCGACCAACTCGATGCCAATCATCATGCCACGACCGCGCACACTGCCCACGTGCGGATGGTCGGCGATGACCTGCAAACGAGTTCGCAAGTAATCTCCCTTTTCCCGCACCGAATCGACCACGCGCTGCCGAGACAAGAGCTCGAGGGAAGCTAGAGCAGCTGCCGCAGCGAGTGGATTCCCCGCGAACGTATGACCGTGAAAGAATTGACGGAGCGATGACACGGGACCCAAGAACGCTTCGTAAACGTGCGGCCGCGCGACCGTTGCCGCCATCGGCAGGTAGCCGCCGGTCAGGCCCTTGCCCAAACAGAGGATGTCGGGGGTGACGCCCTCTTGTTCGCACGCGAAAAGGCTGCCGGTGCGACCGAAACCGGTGGCCACTTCATCGCAGATCAAGAACACCTCGTAATCGTCGCAAAGTTGTCGCACACGTCGAAGCAATCCCCGAGGATGCGTGATCATCCCCGCGGCCCCCTGGACCAGAGGCTCCATCACCATGGCGGCGAGCTCGTGGTGATGAATCCGCAACAGGGATTCGATTTCGCTCGCGTAGTGGTCGCAAGCCGACGCCTCGCTCACACCCTCGGGCATTCGGTAGGTGCAAGGCAGCGGGCCTCGGACCGGCTGGAACAGAATCGGGGCGAACAACTGGTGGAAATACTTGATCCCGCCCAGCGAAACAGCGCCCGTGGTGTCGCCGTGGTAGGCCGAGTCCAGCGACAAGTAGCGAGTCTTGGTCGGCTTGGGATCGGGCCGTTGCTGCCAGTACTGGAACGCCATTTTGATCGCCGCCTCGACCGCCGACGACCCGTCGCTGCTGAAAAACACGTGGGACAGATCGCCCGGGGTAACCTCGACCAAGCGGTGAGCCAACTGCTCGGTCGTATCGCAAGACATTCCCAACGTGGTGACGTGAGCAACCCGATCGAGCTGGTCCCGAATCGCCGCGTTGATTTCCACCCGGCCATGACCGTGCACGTTGCACCAAAGACTAGCCACACCGTCGAGCACACGGCGACCGTCGGCCGTTGTCAACCAGCATCCGTCGGCTCGGTGGATCACCAACGGATTGTAATGGGCCATCTGGGTGAACCCATGCCAATGGGTCGACGGATCAATCATCACGGTCCTCATCGAGGGGGTCAAAACAGGCTTTTGCGGTTCGCATTGGCAGTGGCAACCAGTACAACTAGGGGAATCAACCCTTCATGCGGCGTTCCCCACGCTGGGAAAAGGGGGCCTTGGGACGGGTCCTTGGGACAAGGGATCAATCACCGAGAGCCGCCGCCGATCCTTTCGGGGCCTCGGTCGTCTCGGTGTTTGCCCCATTTCCCGGCCCCACCCCATTTCGAACTTTGATGAAAGACTTGTGAAACGCGTAGGCGGATCTGCCCACGGCGGTCCATTGCACGGGTGAGAACGCGAGAAGGTTGTAACAAAGGAGTGAAGCGGGCAATGGCACGAGAAGCAGTCTACCAGCAATCCGATCCGGAGACCGCCCAGGCAGATAACCTGCCGCGCGAACAGGACAACTCGTTGCGGCCTCGGGCAATGGCCGAGATGGTGGGCCAGCAGGACGTCATCGAGCGGCTGCAAATCGCGATTGAAGCAGCACAGAAACGGGGCGAACCGCTGGGACACATCTTGTTCGATGGCCCGCCCGGGCTCGGCAAGACCACCTTCGCGACGGTCATTCCCACCGAGATGGGCACGACGGTCCAGATGGCCAACGGGGCGGGACTCAAAGCCCCCAAGGATCTGCTTCCCTATCTGACCAACTTGTCCGAAGCCAGCGTGTTGTTCATCGATGAAATCCACCGTGTCCCCAAAGCGGTCGAGGAGTATCTGTACACCGCGATGGAGGATTTTCGTATCGATATTATCCTCGGCGACGGGGTCAACGCCCGCACGCTCAACTACGAACTGCGCCCCTTCACCCTGATCGGTGCGACCACGCGAGCCGGCATGCTTAGTGCGCCGCTACGCGATCGATTTCAAATTCGCGAACACCTCGGTTGGTACTCGCACAACGAGCTGTGCGAGATCGTGTTGCGCAATGCCAACAAGCTTGACATCCCCGTCGACCAGCCATCGGCTGCCGTGATCGCCCACCGCAGCCGAAGCACTCCGCGACTTGCCAACAACCGTCTGCTGTGGGTCCGCGACTACGCGCAGAGTAAAGCCGATGGCAAAGTCACCGATTCGGTCGCGACCGCCGCGCTGGACATGATTGGAATCGATCCGCTGGGCCTCGACAAACAAGATCGCGGTTACCTCGACACGCTGATGCGAATCTTCGCGGGCGGACCAGCTGGCATCGAAGCGATCGCGCACACCATGAATGTCAGCAGCGATACCCTGGAGGACGAAGTCGAACCATTCCTGCTCCGCAGTGAATTGATCGTCCGAACGCGGCGCGGCCGCATGGCCACCGAGAAGGCCTATCAACATCTCGGCAGCGTCCAGCCCAAGCTGTTCTGATCGACGCCGACAACCTTCACCCCATCCTGCTCGTGCTCAGCGCAGCGGTACTCGTGCTCAGCGCAGCGGTGCTCGTGCTCAGCGCAGCGGTACTCGTGCTCAGCGCAGCGGTACTCGTGCTCAGCGCAGCGGTACTCGTGCTCAGTGCAGCGGTGCTCGTGCTCAGTGCAGCGGTGCTC
>JARFQX010000112.1 GCA_029287555.1 Rubripirellula sp.
TCTCGAGCTTGGACGCTCGGCTGCTGAGAATCTGCTCGCCGGCACCGCGGCCAATCGTCCAAAACAGTGCAGGCCGAACGAAAAACTCAGCCAACGTGCTTGTGATCAAACCACCGACGATGACCGTGGCGATGGGATACAGGATTTCTTTGCCCGGTTCGCCCGCGGCCAAGGCCAAGGGCAGCAGGCCGATACCACTGGTGAGCGCTGTCATTAGCACCGGTGCCATACGCTCCTGCCCGGCTCGCTTGACCATCTCCTTTGTCCACGATTCGCCTTCGTACTGGACCAAGTGGATGTAATGGTTCAGCAAGAGAATTCCGTTACGACTTGCAATTCCACAAAGTGAGATGAAGCCAACCATCGCGGCGACGGTTAGGTTCTGATCGGTAATGAGGAGCGCAGCGACCGCCCCGAGGAACGCTGTCGGCAAGGCAACCAAGACTTGCAAGGAGAAGTTGACGTTGCCGAACAAGGTGTACAGAACAAGAAACATTCCGATCAGCGCGACGGCCGATAAGATCGCCAATCGTCGCGATGCGGATTGTTGACTTTGGAATTGCCCGCCGTACTCAATGAAGTAACCTGGCTCCAACTCCATGTCCGCCAATTCTGTCTTGATGTCGCCAACAACGTCAACAACGCCGCGACCCGAGACGTTCGCCTGCAAGACGATGCGGCGGCGCACCTGTTCTCGTTTGATGATGTTGGGTCCACCGCTTTCGTAGATCCGAGCGACAGATTCCAGTGGCACCATTCCACCATCGGGTAGCGGAACAACGAGCCGTCGGAGTTTCTCGACATCTTCCCGAAACGGCTCGTCAAGCCGGACTAGCAGGTCAAACGTGCGTTGGCCGAGCAATACTTGGCTGACTACCTGCCCATTCATGGCGGTTTCCACCAACTCCATGACTTGCGCGGGTCGAAGCCCGTTTCGGGTCAATTCCTTTCGATTCAACTCGATGCGGAGCTGCGGAATATTGGTTTGCTGCTCAATCATGACGTCCTCCAGGCCAGGGACGCCGGCGATTCGTTGCTTCATCTCCTCGGCTTTGTTGCGCAGAACGTCCAGATCGTCGCCATAAAGCTTGATACCGATCTGGGCTTTGACTCCCGAGATCATGTGACTGATTAAGTGGGCCAGCGGCTGTTCTGTGCTTGAGACAACGCCTGGGATCTCCTCCATGGCTTGCCGCACTTCTTCGATTGTCCCTTCGCGATTTGCGTCTTCATCGATTTCCAGAAACAGTTCCGTGACGTTGACGCCCTCGGCGTGTTCGTCCAGTTCGGCGCGTCCCGTCCGACGAGCGATCGACTTGACATCTTCGATCTCCATCAAACGTCGCTGCACCGACTGTCCAATCTCATTGCTGGTAGCCAGCGATGTTCCAGGTGCAAGGAGTGCGTTGACCTGAACGGCACCCTCATTGAACGGTGGCAAGAAGTCTCGTTCCAATCTCGAAACAGCGAGGACTGCGAACGCGACCAGCACGGCCGCAACTCCGAGCACCGGCCCGGTATTTCGAGTACTGAGGTTGATCGCGAGTCCAGCCAGCCCTTTCAGTCCTTCCAGCAGACGCCCTTCTTCGGCCTCTTCACCGCCAAGCCATAGCTCGAGAGCTTGGATCACAATCCAGATACCAGGGGTCAGCGCGAGCGACCACCAAAGCGGGTTTCCAGGCAAACCGAACGGCAAATGCAGAATATGAATCGTTCGAGGTATGACCCAATAGAGAATCAATGCCGCAATGCAGAATGACATGAACGGAACGACAAATCGCCAAAGCTTGCTGCCAACTAACAGCAATGACGACAACACCGGCGTGACCGTTAGCGACACACCAAGCGATGCGACCAGCGATACCACATACCCCATCGCCAATGGGACGAAGAGTTTGCCTTCCATCCCTTCGAGAGCGAAGAGCGGAATAAAGACGAGTACCACGATTGCCGTGCCGTAAACGACGCTACTGCGAACTTCAATGCTTGCGTCGTAAACCACTCGCAGGGTCGGCCGCGGATTCGCTGAGTTCCGATTCTCCTTGAGCCTGCGAAAGATGTTCTCCACATCAACAATTGCATCGTCGACGAGTTCGCCGATCGCGACCGCCAACCCGCCCAGTGTCATGGTGTTAATCGAAAGCCCAAACGCGGCGAACACGCAGGCCGTCGCGATGATCGA
Source organism: Rubripirellula sp. (assembly GCA_029287555.1). Lineage (GTDB taxonomy): Bacteria > Planctomycetota > Planctomycetia > Pirellulales > Pirellulaceae > Rubripirellula. The sequence continues at coordinate 2,183 of JARFQX010000112.1, forward strand.
TAGTGGGATGGCCGTCAGAGTGATGAAGGTCGTACGAAAGTTGAGCAGAAACAGAAACAAGATGACCAGGACGAGGACACCGCCGTCCGCAAGCGCCTCAACCACGTTCTCGATGGCCCTGTCGATGAACGAGCGTTGCGAATAGACGTTGGCGATTCGGATGTCTTCGGGCAACGAGATTTTCAGTTCTTCCAAAGCTTCGACAATCGCCTGGTCGACTGCCCGAGTATCGCTTCCCGGTTGCTTGTTAATCGTAAGAACGACCGCTGGCCCTCCCTCGACATTCCCGCCGGAATCTCGAATCAGGGCCGAAGAATCACCCCGCATAACTTGCGCGCCCTCAACCACTCTCGCGACATCGGCAAGCGTGATTGGACGACCTTCCCGCATCGTGACCACGATTTCTCGCAGATCGTCCAGGCTTGTGATTCGACCGAGACCGCGGACCAACAACTCATTGGCACCTCGCTCGTCCAAGTAACCACCTGTCGCATTCAGGTTCGACTCAGTAACGGCAGTGTGTACGTCATCCATTGTCAGATCGAAGGAGCGCAAAGCGTCGGGATCGACCAACACTTGATACTGCATCCGGCCGCCGCCCATCGTGAAGACTTGGGAAACGCCGGGAATCGTCAGCAACCGTTGCCTAACGACCCAATCCGCGAGCGTCCGCACTTCCATTGGTTCCGTTTTCCCGCCCTCACTCCACATGCCGTACATGAGGATTTGACCCATAATGGACGAGATCGGAGCGAGCGTCGGCTTGACGCCATCGGGTAGTTGTTCGGCGGCAAGCTGCAGTCTTTCGTTGACAACTTGACGATCGTTGTAGATGTCCGTGTCCCACTCAAACTCGACATAGATCACCGAAAGCCCGATGCCGCTACTGCTGCGCACGGCTTCGACTCCACTTGCACCGTTGAATGCGGTTTCAAGCGGAAAAGTAATGAGCGCTTCGACTTCCTCGGGAGCCATTCCCGGGGCCTCGGTGATGACCACAACCCGCGGCCGATTCAGATTTGGGAAGACGTCGATTGGCAACCGAGTTGTTTGCCAACCGCCCACGCCGAGCATGATCACTGCAATCGCGAGGACTATCAGGCGATTGTTCAGCGAGAAAGAAATAATTCGGTCTAGCATGGTCGCAAAACGGAATTCGTTCCGTTACCTAGTTTTGGATTTCGTTTGAAGCGGCGAGGTACGTTGCGGGTCAATGGTTGTGTCCGGCGTGCGGATCAATAGCACCGCCCGACTTGTTCTTCAGCGCCATTTGCAACTGGTGTGCGCCACTGATTGCGATCGATTGCCCCGGCCAAACTTGCCCATCATTGGCGATTGCCACACTGATGGAATCTCTGGCCAATACCGCCACGGGGATGCGGTCGAAGTGGTCGCCGTTCTCAACGAACAGATATCGTTCTGGACCTTCCTCGGCGACCGCGTCTATGGGAACAACAATCGCATTCTCGATGCGAGAGATCGGCAGTCGTACGGTTAGCCGCTGTCCTGGCTTGTACTGCCAACTGACGTAACGTTTGTCTCCACTTTGCTCGTTTCGCTCGACTTTGTTGGGAAGTGCAACGTAGAACGGCAACGCTCGCGACTTGCGATTGACTTCCGTGCCGATGTAAACCACCTTGAGTCCCTCAACCACTTCGGCACCATCGCGCGAAGCTTCGAAAACCGCTTGAACTGCGGCTCCGGTGTCAGCTGCTTGTCGAAGAACCCTGCTATCACGTTGGAATGCTTGTCCTTCGATCAAGATTTGGCTGAAGTCGGAAAGCTGAGCTAAATCGTCACCGGCGGTGACCGACTCTCCAAGACGAGCGTGTAGTTCCGTCACCAGAAACTCAGCATCGATATGACGGGGATGCGCCGCGACCGTAGGGGGCTGAGCCATTGAGGCGAATCGGTCGGCTGATGACTCGGCCAGCCGTGCATTGGCCTGGCTTAGTGACTCATGATGAAGCGATCGGTCTTCGTGGATGGAAGGTGCGTAAACCGTCACCTCACGGATCAACACTCGGGATCGCTCAATTTCATTGATTTGTTCCTCGGTCAATCCATGCAGCAGCATCGACTGACGAGCAGCACGTACACCGGCCAACAGCTTGTCCCGCTCGTACTTCCGCGTTAAGAGCGTTTTTCCGGCAATCGCACCGGAATTTGCGATCTTCGAGAGACGCTCGATCTCTCGCTGCTCCACATCCAACTCGCCTAGCTTGGTGAGAAACGTCTCTTGAGTGTTGACGAGGTCTTGGTGGGTCAAACGCAGCGTAAAGAGCGGCATTCCGCTCTTCACTAACTCGCCGCGCGATATCAGGATTGAGTTCAGTACGCCGGTGAGCGGTGACGTGACTGCAACGTGCGTTCGTCCGGGCCACTCGGTGACAACACCTGGCACTTCGATGTATTGGGTGTACACGCCGACCGAGACGGGCTGGGTGCGAAGTCGCATGTTGATTCGCGCCTGTCGGCTCAGTTCAACGGACTCCGCGTCGGAATGTCCCTCGTGATCATGCCCGGCATGGGAACTGTGGTCGTGTCCTTCTTCCGATTCGGTATCGGCGGTGGAAGGATCAACCAAACCAAGACTTGACGGTAGGTCGGTCATCGCAAACGCACCAACGACGATGGTCAGAAGGATCGCGATAATAGTGATCGAAGCAGCGCGCAGCCGCGCAAGCCATTCTTTTAGGTCAGGCATGAGTGTGGTTCCGTGAAAGCAACACGTTGACGTGGTAATCAAGCGCAACGCGTATCAACGATGCGGTGCGTTTCCGCTATCGCGAGCGAT
>JARFQX010000393.1 GCA_029287555.1 Rubripirellula sp.
CCTTGAGTGAGAACGATTGCCGTTTCTCTCGCTCGTAGGCTTCGGAATATAGACGCAAAATGTCAGATGATTTGGCCATGATAAAGTTTGCCCCGCTCGAGTCCGGGAGTTGCGACGCGGCGCGTCTCCACGTAATCGTGGGAGCGCATCAGTCACGAGACGATCCCACGCTCGGGTAGTAGTTTCGCCTCGAGCAGCATCAAGGGAGGGTGAAGAGAAGCTGACGTCGCCTGCACCTCATTATAGTGCCGCGTCCCGGAAGGCCATCGATTTTCTCCACGCCGCAATGCTTGCGCTCCTTCACAAGTTCTTCCAAACCAATGACTTGCACGGTAATCAGGAGCCTTGCGGCGAGCCGCGGCGGCAATGTCGATTGAGTCCCCGTTCACTGCGATTTGGCGGCGATTGCCGGGAGAAACCGCGTTCGAGTAAGTATTTTTTGCGGCCTACCGACTTTAGAATGGACACCTCTTGCTTTCCCTCGGTCGTTCCCCTCGTCGCCTGCCAGGATGATTTCAATGCCGCAAGCATTTCGTTTCCGATGGTTTGGCCTGCTGGCCCTCGTTGCGTTGTTTGTGCCCTCAGCGTGGGCGAGCGAGCAAAGACCGAACATCTTGATCATTACCGTGGACGACATGAGTGCCGATTCGCTTGGTGTCTACGGGTGTCCCGTGCGCGATACGTCTCCAAGCATCGACCAATTTGCCCAATCAGCCCTCCGCTTCCATCACGCTCACGTGCATGTCGGCAATTGCATGCCGGGACGCAACATCATGTGGTCCGGGCTGTTCTCTCACGTCAACGGCGTGGAGGGATTTGTTCAAAATCGCGACCCCGACTATCCGGTGCTATGTGATTTGGCGCAGCAAGCGGGTTACTTTGCGGCGATTCGCGGAAAGGTGACGCACTCCACCCCTTATCATCCCTACGCATGGGATGCGGTTCTGGATAAGTCAAAGGACGGTCGGTCCTTCCACAACAAAGACCCTCAGAGCTACGGCGAGTCGACCCGTCAGGGAATCGAACTGGCTCGCAAGGTGGACAAGCCGTTTTGCCTGCTGATCAACATTTCCGACCCGCACAAGCCGTTCTACTCCATGGGCAAAGGCGGAGAGAAATTCAACGATCCCTACGTGCCCACTCGGGTCTTCACCGCTGACGAGGTTGCCGTTCCCGGGTTCCTGTTCGAGGACGACGCGGTTCGCGACGAGTTGGCGCTCTATTACTCATCGGTGCGACGTGCCGACGACGCCTTCCGCGCGGTGATGAAGGCCCTGGAGGATTCGGGGCAAGCGGGTGAAACGTTCGTGATGTTTTTGTCCGATCACGGCATGCCGTTGCCCTTCGCCAAGACGCAGTTGTACCACCACAGCACGCATACGCCGCTGATGGTCCGTTGGCCCGGCGTGACGACCCCCGATTCGATCGACACCGATCACATGGTCTCGGCGATCGACTTCGTTCCCACTTTGCTCGATGTGATGAAGCACGAGCATCCCACACCCGACCGCCTGCATGGGCGTTCATTCGAACCTTTGCTTCGCGGCGAATCTCAGTCCGCTCGCGATTTTGTCATTTTGCAGTACAACGAAAACTCCGGTGGCTTCCGGCATCCGATGAGAGGGATTCAGACGCGAGAGTACCTCTACCTGTACAATCCCTGGAGCGACGGGAAGCGAAAGTTCGCCACCGCGACCACGGGCACCGCAACGTATCGCCAGATGGTCAAGCGAGCCGCGAACGAGGCCGATATCGCCGCTCGCCTGCACTTGTTCGACCATCGGGTCGTGGAGGAGTTCTACAAAGTCTCCACGGATCCCGACTGTTTGGAGAATCTTCACGGGTATACCGAGCATCGAGATCGAATCAATCGGATGCGACGGACGCTTGCCGAGTCCCTTGCTGCGATCAATGATCCCGCTGCACCCCTGGTGGCCGATGTACAGGATCTTGCTATGCGGAAGGCGTACATGGAGAAGGAAGACGCGCGAACCAATGCTCGTCGACGAGCCAGGCAACAACGTTCAGCCGCTCGGCGTGGCAAGCAATCGTCCGCCGCTAAGCGTCCGATGCTGCGGGACGCGATCCGGGTCGAAACGCCGAACGAGGTTCGCCTGGGAAAGGTGTGCGAAGTGGTGATCCATCACCAGATCCCAGGGGAGCTTGGAAAACAGAAATTGCAGGTCACACTGAAGACGGCCTCGACCGATCCCAAGTCGAAGGAAAACAAGCGGATTCACCGAGAGATCTTGACGGTCTCGGGAGAAGGCAAAGCGGTCGTCCGTTTCGACGTGCCCGATGATGTTGCTGCCGATGCGGTCCGCGTTGCCGCCTTCATCGGTGAAGACTTTCAGTCGAACCTGCAGTATTTCCAGTCGGCTGCCATTCCGTTTGGGGAGATTTCACAGTGATGGGGACGTCAGCGTTTGCGATCACTCCATCGCATACGAGCGGCGTCCAGCAGGACGGCGACGACGATAACCCCGCCTGTGATGATTTGCTTCATCGGGTCGGTCATTCCAATCTGTGCCAGCCCGGTTTGCAGGACCGCAATGATTAAGACCCCGAGGAACGAGCTGATCACGTTTCCGCGACCGCCCATTAGACTCGTTCCACCGATCACGCACGCTGCAATTGCCGACAACTCAATCCCGATTGCAGCGTTCGGATCGGCCGTCGAAAGTTTCGACGTGTAGGTCAGGCCGGCCAGGCCACAGAGCGCTCCGCAGAGAACAAACACGGTGATCGAGTAGGGTGCCGATCGGATTCCGGACATTCGGACCGCTTCCTCGTTCGTTCCAATTGCGATGCAATAACGACCGAAGACGGTTCGCGACAGCAGAAACTGTCCTCCCAGAACGGCGGCCAGCGCGATCAGGAAGGCGGGCGAGAGGAGGATGCCGGCGATCGGTTCGCTGACGATCTCAACGGACGATCCGATGTACTTGGTTTGCGACTGAGTCACCACCTTGGTTGCGCCCCGCGCGATCTCGAGCATCCCCAGCGTGACGATGAACGAGGGAATCCGCGCCAGGACCGAGACGGCTCCGTTGAATAAGCCGCACGCGGCTCCCGTTAATACGCAGCAAGGAATTGACGCCCAGAGTGACCAGCCGCGATCTGCCATCAGGACGCCGAGTACGGCCGCCGAAAGCGCCAGCGTCGATCCGACCGACAAGTCAATGCCACCGATGACCAGAACCAGCGTCATGCCGACAGCGATCAAGGTCAGGTCGGGGATCTGATTCGCAATCGAAACAAACGTCGCCGCCTTGAGGAAGTTCTCGCTCGCAAAACCAAAGATCAAAATCAGGATCATGAGCACGCCCACCAGTCCCGCATATTGCACGGCAGCGCGCACGGCGTCCGTCCTTTTCATGCCGTCTTTCCCATGTGTTCTGAAAACGCAGCCTGCATGATTCGATCAACTGACCAGTCGCCCCTCGAAAAGGTTGCGACCATCCGTCCAGCGGACATCACCGCAATCCGATCGCATGTCTCGAGCAACTCGTCGAGATCACTGCTGACAATCACAATCGCCTTGCCTTCGGCCGCCAACGATTCAATCAATCGGTAGATTCTTCGTCTGGAAGCCACATCGATTCCCCTCGTTGGTTCATCAAAGAAGAAGATGTCGGCTTTTCGCACAAGCCATTTAGCGATCGCGACCTTCTGCTGGTTGCCTCCACTGAGTGTCACGGTTGCTTGTTCCAGGTCGCGGCAGCGAAGGTCGAGCTGGTGGGCCACGTCCGAAACGGTTTCGTTCTCGGCCCTGCGTCGTACCAAGCCGCCGCGGGAAAACCGTGACGCAAGCGACGCGATCGACGCGTTGAATCGAATCGATAGGGGAAGCAGTAGACCGTTGCTCTTTCGATCCTCGGTGACCATCGCCAATCCGGCATCGACGGCTTCGTGAGGATGGTTGAACCGCAGCGGTGACCCGGAGTCGCCTAGTCGCAACGAGCCTGAATCGGCGGAGTCAGCGCCAAAAACCAGTCTCAGCAGTTCGGACCGTCCGGCACCGACCAATCCCGCGATGCCGAAACGCTCACCTTCGTGGACGTGAAAGCTGACATTTCGAACGACCTGGTCATGACTGAAGTTCTCGGCGCGGAGGGCGACGCGGTCGGTCCGATAAGAGCGGAAGGACTCCGCCGAGTGCTGGGCGGGCGATTCGCCGGTCATTAAGCCGACCATCTCGTCGGTGGACAGCCCCTCGGTGTACTGAGTGCAGACGTGGCGGCCGTCGCGAAGGATGGTTACGCGGTCGGCGAGCTGCGCGACCTCATCCAAACGGTGCGAAATGTAGATAATGCCGATTCCTTCGTCCCGCAAACGATCGAGCCAGCGGAACAGGTTCTCCGCTTCGCCTCCGCTGAGCGAGCTGGTTGGTTCATCCAGAATCAAGATGCGACATTGTCGATCCAAGGCCGTGGCGATCTCAACAAGTTGTTGTCGACCGACACCGAGTTTCCCGGCTGGTAGGTCCGGATCGATCTCACCCAGTTCGACCCGATCCAACGCGATGCGGGCTTGTTGTCGAAGTTCCCCTTGTTTAATGATTCCGAGCCGCTGGGGCATCCGCGAAAGCATCATGTTCTCGGCAACCGACAGGGTGGGGATCAAGCAGAGCTCTTGCTGCACAATCTGCACACCACTGTGTTCGGCTTCCTGCTTTCCGGAAGGCGAGTAGACTTGGCCGTCCAGTCGCATCGATCCGGATGTGGGTGGTGTGAGCCCCGCAATGATCCGGCACAGTGTGCTCTTGCCAGCACCATTGGATCCGAGCAGCGCGTGAATTTCGCCGCCTTGAAGATCAAAGTCGACGTCGTCCAGCACCGTCACGGCATAGCGCTTGGTGAGACCTTCAAGCGAAAGGAGCGAATCGGGCATCACTCCGCGAAACTCTCGACGGTGATCAAATCGACTGGCGTTTCGACGTCGGCGGGGGCGGCGTCGCGATTCCCAAGAATCTCCAGTGCCGTTTCAATGCCATAGACCGCCAACTGATCGCCGTGCTGGTCCGCGGTGGCGAGAACCCGTCGCTCGCGAATGAGCTCTTGGACCGCCGGAATGTTGTCAAAGCCGACGATCACGACGTCTCCGCTGCGACCAGCCGATTTGACCGCTGCGACCGCACCGAGCGCCATCGAGTCGTTGGCCGCTAGGATCGCCTTGATCTCGGGATGTTCACTCAGCATGGAGGCAGCGATCGTGTTCGCTTTGTTGGTTTCCCAGTCGGCCGATTGACTCGAAACAATTTCGATCCCGGCGTCTTGCATCGCCGATTCAAATCCAAGCTTTCGTTGGACGCCATTGAAGGCCGTTGGCTTGCCCTCGAGCACCGCCACCTTGTCTCCTTGACTGAGCTTGCCGGCGAGAAAATCCCCCACCTTCTTCGCTCCCACTTGATTGTCTGGTCCGACAAAGGGAATGCTGACCTCCTCTTGCTGGAGGATTTCGGCGTCGAGACGATTGTCGATGTTGACCACCACGACCCCAGCTTGGATCGCTTTCCGCAGCGCCGGAACGAGGGCTCGCGAATCCGCCGGTGCAATGACGATTGCGTCAACACCCGCGGCGACCATCTCATCGACCAAGGCGACCTGACGCCCCAGATCTGATTCATCTTTGATCCCATTGGTCAACAAGTCGTACTCATCGGCGTGTGCCTGATGATGCGCTTTGGCACCCGCTTCCATCGTCGAGAAGAAGTCGTTCGCGAGCGACTTCATGATCAGCGCAACGGTTGGCTTATCGGTGTCGCTCGCGGCGGTGACCGACGCGTCTTGCTTGTTCGAACTGCAACCAACGAACAACAGGGTGCAGAAAGCGAGGGCTCGATACATTCGGCTTGGCTCCATCAGTTCGTTATTATCCAGTGCTGCGGACTAGTTGTTCGATCTCTTGCCGCGTCGGCATTGCTCCCTGTGCTCCCAGTCGGGTGGCGGCAATCGCCCCGGCGGCTGAGGCGAAACGAGCCGAGTCGAGTAGAGGTTTTCCGTCCGCCAACTCGACGGCCAATGCTCCGGCGAAGGCGTCGCCCGCAGCCGTGGTGTCGACGGGCTCGATCTCAAACGGTTCGATCCACTGCGTTCGAGAGCCATCGTGAATAACGGCACCCTTATCCGCCAATGTAACGATCGCCCGACGGACTCCAAGTCCAACCAGATCGTTGCAAGCACTTTCGGCCGATTCGACATTGGTCACATCATATCCGACGATCGCGGAAGCTTCCGATTCGTTGGGGCAAATCAAGTCGACTCGTAATGCCTCAATCGGCAGCGACCGGGGCATCGGGGCGGGATCGAGTATGACGGGAATCCCCGCTTCTTTGGCGATCGCGATCAGGCGCAACACGGTGGCGATTGGAATTTCCAGCTGCAGTAGCAGAATCGTCGCGTTTCGAAGCATCGCTTCGGCGGCATCGATATCCTCGACCGAGACTCGGCCGTTCGCACCCGGCACCACCATGATCGCATTCTCACCGCTGGCTTCGACCGCAACCACCGCGATCCCACTGGGGCACTGCGCCGTTCGCAGCACCGTCTCGGTCTTGACTCCTTGTTGCTGAAGATTCTCCAGCAGTCGATTTGCCATCGAGTCGTCACCGACGCGGCCGAGCATCGAGACTTCACCTCCAGCACGAGCCGCTGCTACCGACTGGTTTGCTCCTTTGCCGCCAGGGATTTCCAACGACGATTGTGCCGTGATCGTCTCCCCGGGAACCGGTAGGTGATCGCAACGGATGACGAGGTCCATGTTGATCGAACCGACCACGACTACCTTAGGTGGAGATGACATGGGTGAGCTTGAACGAGGGAAGGGAGCTGTCGGATCAACAAACAGTGATCAACAAAACAGTGATCAAGATCAACCATTGGGGACCGCGATCACGGCCTGAGCGTCGATCCGCAAGGGGGTTGGCTTGACAAGGCAACGAGGGTCGCGGTCACGGCAATCTTCTGATCCTTGGTCAACTTCAGATAGTGATGCGGGCCGTTCTGTTCGTTCGTGAAGGTCGTCAGTCCGTCCTTGGCGACAACCACTCGGCCAGCGGGGGACAGGTCAAAGTAGCCCCGGTCGGGCCGCACGGCGTAGAGCACACTGGTCAAGTCCCAGGTTGGCCGGTTGTGGGGTGGCGGATTGTAGGCGATGTAGGCTTCGGCCAAAGGATGGTGCGCAACGTATCGATAGTCTCGCTCGATACTCTCGTGCGGGTAGGGAACCGAGATGCCAATTTCGAATCCACTCCAGACGACCGCGGTCGGCCAATCCGTCGCAATCTTCTGGGCGGAGGGGATGTCTTTGATGATGTTGTATTCCTTGTGATCGTAAGGCTTGCCATCCTTGCCCGGTATCTGAGTGAATGCACCGGCCATGATCGAGAGCAATTTGACCTTCTTCCGTACCAACTCGTTGCCAGCAAGCGGACTAATTTCGTCGGGAGGAGAGTCAAGCAGGTTGGCGAGATTGGTTGAGAAGCCAACTTGGGCAATCGCAACGCTGCCGTCAGCGGCGTCGGCCAAGGCCGTTCGCAACACCCTCACGGCGTCCGGTGCCTGCTCACCCGAGACGAGGTCGTGCGGGTAGCGATACGAGTTTTCATCCTTGACTTCGGCGAGCGGATTGAACTTGCCCGCCTCCGGAGTGACGCCGCTGCGACAGACACCGATCGGAACATCGGATCGACCATAGAACGTGTTGACCGCGTCGGTAAAAGGGGCTGCCAGATGGTGGTCTTTCGTGATGGTTACCGCCAATAGTTTGCATTCACCACGGGTTTCAAGGGCATGAATCACTCCAAGCGCCAAAACGTCGTCGACGTCATTGCCAATGTCCGTGTCAAATATCAGCGGCGTCGGCTCGAGAGAGGTGTCTGCCCAGGCGAGCGAAGCGACCGGGAAAAGAGAGCAGAAAACGAAGATTGCGGCAGCGGGAGGACGTGAGAGTGCGTGCATGGATACTCGGGCAGCCGTAGCCGCCCCCGATGGTTAGTGAAGAAACGGTTGCGGGTTCGTGAGGAAACGGACGCATCCCGACGGGCTCGCAAAGCGACCGCAGTGCTGGTGTTAGAAACTGGATTGGTCATCCGCCCGCCGGAGATCCAACTAAGTTAAACGATCTCACTGGCACACGCAGGAGAGGAGTTTGAACGTTTTGCATTTGTGTAGACACCAATGCCCTCGGGAGG
>JARFQX010000171.1 GCA_029287555.1 Rubripirellula sp.
GCCGCCTACCTCCGCGTACACGTCGTAGTTGTCCAGAACGTTTGTGCCCTCGATCGACACGTCGAACACGCGTGCACCGGGTGTCAACGCACCCGAAAAGATCTCGGCGAAATAGAGACGGACCTCGTGCAAGCCGGGTAATACCGGAAAGGTCCACTGCATCTCGTCACCGCCCAATGGATCCCACCGTTCGGTCTGGAAGATTGACTCCGGCGTGCCAGGGCGTATCGAAGGATGACTGAGATCAATGGCGACTCCGTCGCCGAACCAAGAGTCTCCACTGGAGATCGAATTGACATAGGGCGAAGGCGATGAACCGACATCGGCCTCCCAATCCGGCAGCCCCGCTACCACGTCTCCCCCGGCATTGACTCGATAGCTGACCGTGCTGGTCCCGATTGGACTGACTGTGATCGTGACCGTCGCCTCGTTGCTGGTCTCACCACTTTCATCATCGACGACGTAAGAAAACGTTTCGACACCAGTGAAACCGGACGTGGGAGTGTAGGTGAACGTGCCATCCTGGTTATTGACCAACGTGCCGTTCGCAACGCCTGCACCGGTGACACGCACCGTCGATGGATTGAGTGTGCCATCGATGTCACTGTCCGGTGTGCCTCCCGTCGTCTGACTTCCGTCGAGCACGTCGAACGTCACCGAGGTGCCTTCCGTGGTGGTTACCAAGTCATCATCGACTGCCACCGGCGCCGCGTTGGGGACGTTAAGCTCGATGATCTCGATGCCTTTGATTGCCGGATTTTCCACCACGTGCCCGAAGTCGAAGTCGAGATTCGCATCAGTGGTGACGACGAACGACTCCATCACGGCCTTGTTTCCACCCACCGTTGCGTAGATGTCATAGTTGTCCAGTACGTTCGCGCCCTCAATTGCAACATCGAACACACGCCCGCCGGTGAATTGAGCACCCGAATAGATCTCGGCGAAGTACAGGCGCACTTCGTACTCGCCGGCCGTCACCGGAAAGTCCCACTGCATCTCGTCTCCGTCAATCGGATCCCAGCGTTCCGATTGAAAGATCACTTCGGGCGTCCCGGGTGGGATCGACGGGTCACTCATGTCGATCGCCGAAGCAGTGGAAAAACTCAAACTCGCGCTGGCTGAAGCATTCAAGTACTGCGACGGTGACGACCCAAAGTCCGCAGTCCAATCGGGGGATGCCGGAAGGAGTCCTCCACCGGCATTGACGCGATACGCCGTTGCCGCGAGGAGCACTCGATCTTCGAGCCTTTCAAACGTGGTGAGCTTCAGTCGGCGCTGACCAGCGCGACGGGTAGTCTTGCGCAGATGCCTGCGCAACGATCGAATGGAGGCCATCTGTAGTTGCCGGGGTGCTGTTACTTGTGGGCTGAGTCAAAGCGGCGTTGACCTCGCGATGGGCGAGTTGTTTGCACGCGCGGGTGGACCAGGCATCAGCGAGGCACCCTGCAGGTCGCGACTAAGAAACCTCCCTGCGTTTCGACATACCTACGCCTGCGGGAGTCTCCTCATCTTCCGCGGCTTTCGTGCGAGCCGAAACTTCAGGATAGATAGAGGTCGGTCTGTAAGCAATTTATGAATTGATTGAATTCTCCCGATTCCAAGGACACCCGTGCCGAATCGAGGGCAATCGACCGACTGGCCCCGCCGAACGTGCCGCAACCAGGATCAAAAGAGCAGGTTTCGAACGAGAAGACCAAATCGTCACCGACCTGATGCAACGCTTGCGGCATCACGCTTTGCAGCCAGCGACTTCGTGTGGACGACTGGCGGTTGCATCACCTTGATAGCCCAAGGCGGCTTCAATGTGGTCGCAGATCCGGACGCCCGTTTGTTCCCAGGTGTAACGCCGCCAATAGAGACTGTGCCCAAAATCGCCATAGCGTTCGATTTGCGCCGGTTCCGAGAGCAGGGCGGAGATTCGATCGGCGATTTGCTCCGAGTTGTTGGGCTCGACAAGATGGCCGTTTTGACCCTCAATCACAAAGTCGGGTATGGCCCCGAGACGAGTTGCCACGATGGGGAGCCCATGTGCCATCGCTTCCAGAAAAACGACTCCGAATGGCTCCAGCAGGGTCGGAAGACAAAACAGCGTTGCATTCTCAAAGTACTTCTTTACTTCCGGCAAGGGAATCATCCCAACCACGTTACAGTTCGGCAGATTGATTCGCGGGGAACAACCGACCACGGTCAGCGAGGCGTCCGGGTGGGCCTTAAGGACCTTCTTGTACGCTTCAACGAGGGCCGGCCCACCTTTTCTTCGCCAATCGATTCCGACGAACAGGATTCGCTTCTTCGCATATCGCTCCGTTCCAAACCTCTCATCTTTTGACGTCTGTGCATTCGCACCGCAGTACACGAGTGCGACCTTGTCCGCGGGGCAAGCGTAATCGGAGATCAGTGAGTCGGCGATGTTATGACTCATCGCAAACACTTTGGTGGCATGCTCGTAGATCGATCTCTCGCATTGCATCCAGGCTTCGATCGGCAGATCCCGATGCGAAAAATCGGGGAAATGGAGATTGGCCAAGTAGGTGCAATCGGTGTAAACGAAGTGTGGGGTGCCGGGTTTACTCCCGTCAAACATGGATTGCGTCTGAAATGTGAAATCGTAGGGGTGCCGGTTAAGTCGCTCGAGCAGCCGACGCCGCACCGTCTGGAATACGAATGGTGTTCGCTCGCGAGCTTCTGAGAGCGTCTTCCGCCGCCGTGCTACATCGTGTCCATAGCTGCGAAGGGCATGAAGGTAGGAAAGCGGATTCGATTTGGGGATCAACTCGTTGATGTCGATGACATCGATCTGGGCGTCAACGAAATGCCGCTCAAGAATCTCTTGAACGCAATCATTGATGTGCGAAAACGAGCCCCATCTAATGAATGCGATGCGTCGTTTGGTGATCATGGGCAGAGATTTTCGATGAGACGAATGAAGAACGACATGAGCACGACGAGCCAGCAAGCGAGCCAGGACGCACGCCGCCTGTTACCGGCACGTCATGCTATTGGTTCGAATATGCCGCAGCGTTAAACGCGAGAAGCGACAAATGGTCGAACAAACCGGGGCAGGTAGTCTCGTGTTTTCGACAGCACCACGCCGAGGACTTCCGTGTTGCTTCCGTAGAGTCGATTGAGCAATCGCTCGGTGGAAGCGATTTGGGACTTCTCCGACTCCGCGACGACCAGCACACAGTCCAGGTGCTTAGCCAGAGCCACCGCCTGGTCGGGCTGGCTTGCCGCGGGAAGGTCAACGATCAGCAAGTCATATTCAGTGAGATATGCTTCAAGTGCCTGGACGATTTCCTCGGCGCTATTCGAGAGCATCTCGCAATTTGAATCGGCGGCGGAAGCGACCAATTCGACCTTCCCATCGTTTACCTTCTGAAGGCACTCGTCGGGCGATGCTTCGCCCTGGAGCAATTCGACAAGCCCCGGAGAACCGTTGAGCCCGAACATCTTCGACACCGAACGTTGGCGAGAGTCGGCATCCACCAAGACGGTTTTCAGGCGACAATCGACGTCGCTGGCCAGAGCAAGGTTTGCCGCCAGCGTGCTGGCACCGACACCGACATCCACACCAATGACTCCGATCGACCGCCCGCGAGTACGTCCTGCAACGTGCTGGGTCATCAAGATATCCGCCATCAACTCCTGACACTTTTTGCGGTAAAGGCGCGAACCGCCGCGCCGCAGCGACAGACCTCGTTTCTGACGGGGAATGCTGGCAGCAACGGGGGCAGCCAAGCGCAACTCAACGTCGTCAGGTGTGCGAACGGTTGGTGATGATGCGTCTCGCAAGAACGACAAGGTCAGCCCCGCAAGCAGGCCCAGACACAGAAAGCCAGCGCCAACAATCTTCTTCTTTGGCGAAACCGCGCGCTCGATGAATGTGGCGGGCTGAAACACATGGATGTTGGAGAATTTATTCTCGTGCAACTGATCCAGAATCCGAGCTTCCTCGCGTTTTGTACGAATGGCCTCCAGATTTCCTTCAGCCAGACGAATGTCACGATCTAGCTGCATCAAATGGCGTTCGTGATCCAGCAGGTTGTCGATCTCTTGTTGCATCGACTGCTGTCGTTCTTCTTTCTCCCTAATTTCCGACAAGAGACCGGCGATCGCTGTCTCTTCCAGCTGCAACTGATTCACAAGTCCAAGCTTAATCGGATTAGGAGTCAAGCTCTCGTTGATTCGTTCACTGTCGAGCTGGCCAAGGATTGCGCGAGCACCGGTAAGCTGAGCACGAATTCTCTTCAGTCGAGGATGCTCTGATGTATACATCGCCGACGCGCGTTGCTCTTCCAGCTCAAGTTCGTAGATCTTCTGCCGCATACCGCTCCAAGTAGAATCCCGTTCCTGGAGTTTCTCCGCCACAATTTCGCTTTCTGCCAGGTCCTTCTTGACCAGCAAATCCTTCGACTCCGCCATCGCTTTCTCGAGTTCGCCATACGCAACGATGAGGTCACGATTCAGACCCGCAAGCCGATCCTCCAGAAGGTCGCGATTGGATTCGATCGAGACAATTTTGTGGTTCTGCATGAACACTGCACGCTCGGCGACCAACGCCTCCAACTGCTTCTCCATCTGCTTAGCCTGGGCATCAAAGAATGCGAACGACCCCTCGGTGTGGGCCCCCTTCAAGTGCTCATCCATGAATGCATTCGTTACCTCGCGAACGATGGATTGGGCCATCTCCGGCGAACCCGAAATCCCCTCCACGACCACGACCGCGGATTTTTTCGGGGAACTAATGTGGATCGACTTTTGCAGCGATTGAATGGCCAATTCACGGTTGCCGATGTCGTCCTTAACACCCGACTTCAATAGCAAGTTGGCAACCCATTGGCTGATACTTTCTTGTAATCCCTCTAGTCTTTGCGAAAACGACTCGCTTTCTGCGTCCTGCTTCAGCTCAGCGGGGGCCTGCGGCAACTCGCCGTTAAGGACGGCCTCGACACCGAGGGTGTCCACGACCGTCTCCGCAACTTGCCGGCTATTGAGGACCTCGAGGGCGGTAACCACCTCTTCCTCCTGAGTTTTCTGAAGCATCATGAGCTCCGAGCCTGTCGTCGCGGTCGGATCGAGCGAGACGTTCTCTCGCCCCACCTTCACCTTCATCTTCGCGACCGACGCGTAGCTTCTCGGCCACAACAAAATGGCCACCCAGCCGAACAGAATGCTGAGCAAGACACAGGAGGCAATCAGCCTCTTGTGCATGAATGGGATTTCGAGAAAGGACGAAAGGTTGATGCCCTGCTGGGCAGCTGTTGGTTCAAGCCAACGTGGTGCGCTATGCGTGACGACCGCCGGCAAGCCTCGCTCGCCGGTGACCGCAGCATCCGAATGGATCAGTTCGTGCTTAGACGAGTTCACTGGTTCGTTCCTGTTTCGAGAAGTGTTTTCCAACGGCTTCGGCAACGCGATGAACGTCGCTTTGCGTCTTCTCGGGGTACATCGGCAGCGACACGATTTCATCGCCTAGTTCACTGCAGATAGGCAATCCGAAGGGGACGGTTGCCGCCTCACGGAAAGGCTGCGCCGTGCAAAGCGGGTTCGGATAGTGAATCCCGCAGAAAATGTTTTCGTTCGCGAGGGATGCGATCAACGCATCGCGCTGCTTGCATCGCGCCACAAACAGGTGGTAGACGTGGCGGGCATTGGGTCGCTCTTCGGGCAATAGCAAGTCGCACTCCGCGAGCGCCTCGTGATACCAGCGGGCAACCTGGCGACGCTGCTCGGTCCAACGTTCGATGTGCTGCATCTTGGCAAGCAGCACACAAGCCTGGACGGTATCCAGCCGGCAGTTGAAGCCGAGCAGATCGTGGCGGTTCTTTTGCTTCTGGCCATAGTTGCGCAGCAACCGTAGCTTTTCAGCCAGTTCCGGATCGTTCGTGACCGCCGCGCCGCCATCTCCGAAAGCGCCCAAGTTCTTGCCGGGGTAGAAGCTGAAACAGCCAATGTCGCCAAGCGAGCCGCAGCGTTGGCCATCGACTTCGGCGCCGTGCGCCTGGGCGGCGTCTTCGACAATTCGTAAGCCGTGACGGTCAGCGATCTCGCGGATCTCCTTCATCCTCGCCCCCTGGCCGTACAGGTGGACGGGGATGATCGCCTTGGTCCGCTCGGTAATCGCTTGCTCGATCAGATCCACGTCGATATTGAAGTCCTGAGGATCGACATCGACGAAGACGGCATCGGCTCCCGCGTAGGCAATCGCGAAGGCAGTCGCGGCGAATGAGTTGCCGGCAGTGATCACTTCGTCGCCCGACCCAATATCGAGCGCTCGCAACGCCATGTGCAGCGCCTCGGTTCCGTTGGCCATGCCAACGCAGTGTTCGGCACCGCAATACGCGGCGAATTGCTGCTCAAACTCGACGACTTCTTTGCCGAGGATGTAGCGGGCTCCGTCGATAACGTCGCCAATGCGGCTCAGGACTTCTTCCTTGATCGCTCGGGACTGGGTTTGCAGGTCAACCAGGGGAATTGGTTTTGACATCGGGATCGGACTCACATGTTGTCAATCGAATAGCAAACGAGCTCCGTACATTCGGACCTCGACCGGTTTCCCCTTCCGCGCGTCCCACCGTGCCGCCGCCTTTTCGCCGCACTCCAAACAATCCGATTCGAGATACGAACCGGAGAGTCGTTGACCACACGTGCAAATGTCACACACGTGACGTGCCGGCGATCCCATTACCAAACTGTGTGGTCGCACATCCTTGGTCACGACCGAACCGGCCGCGACCATGGAGTAGTCCCCCAACTCGACGCCGGGGCAGATCGTCGATGCTGCGCCGATCGAGCAACCGCGACCCACTCGGGTCGACTCCAGCCAGTTGGCTTTTGTCCTGTAGCGTCGTTTCGCACTCGGCATTCGAGGCGAACGGGGAAACCGATCGTTGCTGAACACAACGCCCGGTCCCACGAACACGTCGTCTTCGATCGTGATGCCTTCCCAAACCAGAACGTGGTTCTTCAGCGTCACGTTGTTGCCGATCACCGCACCCGATTCGATGAAAGCGTGATCACCGATGTTGCAGTAATCGCCCACACGGGCGCCGGCCATCACGTGAGCGAATGCCCAGACATTGGTTTCCCTCCCAATCGCGTCGACTTGGTCGACAATCGCGTGAGAGTGAATCACGGGGCACCCACCGTTATCTGATCGAGCGAGGCAATTTCAATCGGCTGACCACCTCGCTGCAGGGAATGATCGGCTGCTTCCAGCACTTCCACCACGTTCAATCCGTTGACCCCGTCTGTCAGCGGAACGTCACCCTCGAGCACGCAGCGAACAAACTCGGCGCACTCCGCCTTCAACGGCTCGCGTTCGCGGAGGAATGGGCTATAGCTGCCCCCGTAGCGATAAGCGATCTGGAAGTCGGCAAAGTCCCCGCTGAATTGCTCCGGCTTGTCGATCCCTTTGTCAAAGACCTTGATCTTCTCCTGGTCCAAATCGTCGTAGACGGCCATCTTCTTGTCGCCCACGACCGTCAACACGCGTTCCTTGCGAGGATCCAACCAGCTGACATGAACCATGCCCATCCGATTACCTTCGAATCTCATGGACAGGTTGCAGACATCATGGATGCCCGGATTCAATCGATCGAATCCGGAGCAGGAAACCGAAACCGGCTTTTGGCCCGTCAGGTACAACATCATGGAGATGTCGTGCGGTGCCAGGTCGTAAAGCGCACTGACGTCTCGACGCACCGGCCCCAGGTTCAAACGCCGACTGCTGATGTAGTTGATGTTCCCCAGTTCGCCGGATTCGATCAACTCACGCAACTTGATGACAGGTGCGGAATGGAGGAAGACGTGCCCCACAAACAGCGTTCGATTGCGTTCCTCGGCCTTCTGCACCAACTCGCGGCATTCCGCCGAGGTCTTGGCGAGCGGCTTTTCCACGAACACGTGAAGGTCATGCTCCAACGCCTTCATCGTCAACTCATGGTGCGTCGCGGTGGGTGTCGCGATCACGACGGCATCGACCAGAGCCCGATCCAGCAGCGCGTCAAAGTTCTCCATCGGATAGACGCTCGGAAAACGATCCTTGATACGCAGCAGTTGATCATGATCCTGATCACAAACCGCTGTTACCTTGCAGTTTTCCAGGTCTGAGAAACACCGCACCAGGTTTGGGCCCCAATAACCCACACCAATGATTCCAACTCGAAGCATGTCCATAGCCCTCCAAGGGGCAAATCACTCAAAGAAGCAAAAACAAAGAAGCACAAAACACGCAGTGAACTACTTTTCTCGATCCAACAACAACACTCCGACGGTTCTCGCCAGAATCTTCAAATCATTCTTCAACGACCTGCTCTCGATGTACTCGATATCGAGCGAAATCATTTGGTTATGAGTCAGTCGATTTTTTCCGCTGACTTGCCAAAGCCCCGTCATGCCGGGCAATACCTCGAAACGTCGGAGCTGCCAAGGGTCATAATCATTCAGTCGCAGCACGTCCGGGCGAGGACCAACCAAACTCATGTTCCCCTGAACCACATTGATTAGCTGCGGCAACTCGTCAATAGACCATTTGCGAAGAATCTCTCCTCCAGCAATCAAGTCCTTCCTGAAGTACTCCGGTTTGCTTAACGTTTGATCGACTTGCGCAAGGCTGCTGACGTAGTCGCGATGACGATCATCACGGCTTTCATCCGGAACGTGCATCGTCCGAAACTTGTAGATCCGAAAATCTTTACCGCCAAAACCAACGCGAGATTGAACGAACAACACCGGCCCCCGCGAAACCAACTTGATGTAGATCGCAACAACCGCAAGTAACGGAAGCAGCAAAGGCACAATTACAACGACGCCCAACAAATCCAAACCACGCTTCCACACCGGCTGGGAGCGTTTCCGGATAAATGTGGCTTCGGGTTGGGCAAGACGCGGGTTTCGAAGGATCACTTGGGACAACTTCCTGCCTTCACAAGCCAATTTCTATGAGTGTCCGACTGAGACGAATTGTTGCTGCGTGCTCGCGGGAACGCTTCGCCTGCTGAAAAAGCCGATCGGCTTCAAAAAACTTGTAGGGGAGGGGGAGGCAAGAATTTCATACTAGACGGCGATCTTGACTTCACAAGCTTCTTTTCTCGAAACCCCCAAGTCAGACTGGATCGTGTGCAGCAACGTCAGCATCGCATCTTGATCGGTAACCGCCGAAGATGAATTTCGCTCGCCGTTTTTTCGATTGATTTGTTTGCAAAGTTGCGGTCGCGACTATACTGGGCGATGCTTCAGGTCGTGCGAGCAGGCCCGCGTCTCCGATTCGTTCGTCCACGCTGGCCGACGCAAGGTGCCTCTGAAATGCTTCGCGCTAAGCTGTCGGGAATGCGATGTCAGGGAAGTTGCTAAACTCGATGCCTCCTCGGAAGGGTTCACAAATCACCATTCCGCGGCGCACTCGTTTGAGCAACGTCCCCCCGACACGCGACCAGTGAACAGAAATGCGACGAACACCTGAGCCGGCGACCCTCAGCCCGTTCGATGAAGCACACGAATATCACTTGATGGACCACGGTGAAGTCAATCGTCGGTTTGTCGACGATCTGCTTCAACGTCCCATTGGGTCTCGAGTCATCGACCTGGGGTGCGGACCGGCTGCCATTGCGATCGAACTTTGCCGTCGTGACAAAGATGTCGAGATGATCGCGGTCGACGCGGAAGTCGAGATGCTCGAGATCGCCAAGCGCGAAGTTGATGCGGCCGGCTTACTTGACCGTATCGCCTTGCATCACGCCGATGTCTGCGAGATGCAGTTCTACAGTGACGAGATGGCGGACGCGGTGATCAGCAATAGTCTGATTCATCATCTCGACCATCCCGAGCAGGGATTGGCAACGGCTCGGCGTTTGGTCAAGCAGGGCGGACGACTTTTCATCCGCGATCTCGTACGACCCGCCAATGAGCGGGAGGTCGAGTCTTTGGTCGCTACGTACAGCGGTCAGGAGTCGGAGAACGCGCAACAACTATTGCGACAATCGCTGCACGCGGC
This sequence comes from Rubripirellula sp., assembly GCA_029287555.1. GTDB lineage: Bacteria > Planctomycetota > Planctomycetia > Pirellulales > Pirellulaceae > Rubripirellula. The sequence goes on from JARFQX010000171.1 coordinate 9,995, forward strand.
GCTGACCCTCGAGGAAATCCGCGAAATGGCAAGGGGACTTGGAATTCGTCCCGATCACGTTCAAATGTCGAGTGATCGTCACTGGACCATCGATTGGTCCGGCAAGGAAAAGTAGTCAACGGAATGATTCGTTCACCGAGGAATAGGGAATCTCCCTGGAACTCTCCTTATCGGGGTCGGCGACATGCGAACCTACCTGCAGCTTCTAGATGAAGTGCTGCATCACGGACTCGACCGAGAAGACCGCACGGGCGTGGGAACCCGGGGCGTATTCGGGCGTCAGATGCGTTTCGATCTTTCCCAGGGCTTTCCGGTCCTGACCACCAAACGGATCCATATCAAGTCGGTGATCTATGAACTGCTGTGGTTCCTCCGCGGCGAAACCAACATTCGATGGCTGCGCGAACGCGGCGTTTCCATCTGGGACGAATGGGCCGATGAAGATGGAGAGCTCGGCCCAATCTACGGCCACCAGTGGCGTTCTTGGCGAGGAGCCGACGGGGCAGCGTTCGACCAGATCGCCTGGGTCCAGGAGGAGATTCGCCGAAACCCCAAGTCCCGGCGGCTGGTTGTCTCGGCGTGGAACGTGGCGGAGCTTGACACGATGGCTTTGCCGCCATGTCACGTGTTATTTCAGTTTTACGTAGCCGGTGATCGACTCTCGTGCCAACTC
>JARFQX010000180.1 GCA_029287555.1 Rubripirellula sp.
GCGGCCCGGTAGAAGCGGCCCGGTAGAAGCGGCCCGGTAATTGGGACCAGGCGAGGCAGGCAATGACTTGGGATAGCGAATGATTACGTTGAATGGCTTTGGAAAAGACTACGGTGAATTCACGGCCGTCGAGAGCATTGATCTGCAGATCGATGCGGGCGAAACGTTTGGCTTCATCGGTCCCAACGGTGCCGGAAAGAGCACGACCATCCGTTTTTTGGCAACGTTGCTGCGGGCAACGCGTGGTGGTGGTGAAGTCGCCGGTTGCGACGTGATGGGCGATCCGGTCGGCGTTCGCCAGGCGGTGGGCTACATGCCGGACAACTTTGGCGTCTACGACGGGATGCGGGTTTGGGAGTTTCTTGACTTCTTCGCCGTCGCCTATCGAATCGGCCGAACGGAGCGCAAGCAGATCATTGACAACGTGCTCGAGTTGCTCGATCTCACCCACAAACGTGACGATTTCGTCAACGGTTTGTCACGTGGCATGAAGCAGCGTCTTTGCCTCGCCAAGACGCTCGTGCATGATCCACCCGTCTTGATTCTCGACGAGCCCGCCAGCGGTCTCGATCCGCGAGCCCGGGTTGAGGTCAAAGCGCTGCTGAAAGAACTCCGCAAAATGGGCAAGACGATTCTGATTAGCAGCCACATTCTCACCGAGCTTGCGGACTGCTGCACGTCGATCGGGATCATTGAACGAGGCCAATTATTGATGCACGGTCCGATCGGCAGTGTGTATCGACAGATTCGACGCAATCGACACGTTCAAATCCAATTCCTCTCGGGCGCCGAGGCGGGGATGTCGATCCTGCGCAGCTGTCCCGAGCTCCGCGCGCTGGACGTGGAACCCAACGACCGGGTTCTCGCCGAGTTGGAGATGAACGACGAAGGGCTTGCCGCCTTGATGGAACGGATGATTGAGGAAGGTGTTCGCATGAAGTCGTTCAACGATCGCGATCCTACCTTGGAAGATGTGTTCATGACGGTCACCAAAGGACTGGTGACCTGAGCGACACCCCCGGGGACAAGCAGCGTTTCAGTTTGGGGTCGCCGAAGTTCGTTGACTTGGTGTCAGCATCTTCGCAATGCTTTCTGCAATCGCGTCGGCATCCATTGGTTCTCGAACGTTGACGGAGCGAATCTCTTGAAAGGAACGGAACCAAGTCTCTTGCCTGCGTGCCAGCTGGCGGGTGTGCGCCGCGACTCGCTCGACGAGTTCATCCCGCGGGAACGCTTCGTCGAGCCACTGCAACACCTCTCGATAACCCACTGCTTGGGACGCGGTACGGGAAAGGCTGCCGTGATCTCGCAACAACCCGCGAACTTCGTCAACTAACCCGAATTGGAACATACGGTCGACACGCTTGTTGATCCGAGCGTGCAGGTTCGGACGCGGCCACGCAAGCGCGAAAACGTTGCAATCGCTCGCGTCCTTGGCTTGATCGAACTGGGTTTGGCGATGGCTGATCGGAACGCCGGTCGATCTTGCGACTTCCAACGCCCGGATCATCCGCCTCGTGTCGTTGGGATCGATTCGGTGAGCCGCCAGCGGGTCCACCTGCTCGAGTCGACGCCGCAGGGCTTCGATGCCGTGTTGTCGGATGTCCGATTCGACCGCCTCGCGAAACTCCCAATCGGCCGGTGGTCCGGGGTCAAATCCTCGTAGAACGCCCTTCAAGAACATCGGGGTGCCACCGACGAAAATCACGCCGCGGCCGCGGCGGCGAATTTCGCGCACGGTTCTGTGGGCTTCGCGCAGGTAGCAAGCCACGCTGAAGTCCTCCGTTGGATCAACCACGTCCAGCAAGTGGTGGGAAATCCGCTGACAATCCTCGGGTGATGGCTTCGCGGTCCCAATGTCCATGCCGCGATAGACGGCAATGGAGTCGAGCGAAATGATCTCGGCATCGATTCGCTTCGCCAACGCCATCGCCACTGAGCTCTTGCCCGAAGCGGTAGGCCCGGTCAGCACGATGGCATCATCGACAAGGGGTGGAAACGATTCGGACGTTGAATCCGCGTCGTTCTTCGCTTGGTCTTCCGGCATTTCTTCTGAAAAGTCGTACTGGATCATCCGATCCGTCGGTCTTGCACTGGGGTCGAGAGCGATCGATGACTAGAAAAGGTCAAAATGCTCGAGAGTGCGTTCGAATGACTTGGATCATATCAGAGCGATCCAACTGGAAAAGGTCATGGAGACAGAGCGAAATCTCACTTGCTTCTCATCGACGTCTCCGTCTCAGACCCCTACCACACGCGGGTGAAGGAACCATTCTGTCTCAACCCGTGCTAGGATCGGCGAGCGCAAACAAGCATTCCAAATCAGATCGAACGCAATGAGATCCCTTCCACATCCTTGTCAAATGACGAATCGAATGGAAGTTTAGCTGTTCGGCAAGTGCGACGCCTTGGTGGTTCGGGTCGGGGATGTCCCAAAACACCGGGTCGCTCGTGCATCGAAGCAGGTCTTGGACGACGTGAGCGGCGCTGGGCAGCTGAGCAACGATCAGCGGGCCGAGATAACTTGCCAGGAATCCCCGGCGCAGCATCCCAATCGCACCCGGTTGCAGTTGGGCGGGGGCTCGTTCATCTTCGATCAAGACTTCCGGCTCTCTCGAGTGGAATCGAACGGTGCTCCCGTCGAGCAACCGCAATAGCCAATCGCCGCGATCGACTCCGAACGCCCGTCGGTCTAGCCCAAGATACGGCTCAAGCAACGAGGGAGCGTTCGATGGATTTGGCCCTTGACT
>JARFQX010000196.1 GCA_029287555.1 Rubripirellula sp.
CACACCACCCCCCCCCCCCCCCCCCCCCCACCCCGCGACTCGATTCGTCGGCAGCGTCAGATGTGTATAAGAGACAGGTGTGGGGCGGTACCAAGGCGTTCCGACATCCCATTCCATGTCTGCATCGTAAGTGAACAACTCGCCTTGTCGATTCAGCGCGATGTCATATTCGTTGCGGAACCCGGTGGCGATCAATTCGATGTCCTCGCCATCCGGATTCAAAGAGAGGATGAAACCGCCCGGGCCGAGACGACTCGCGTTGTGGCCGCGCGCATCGGGCATGCGGCCGAGCAGGTGATCCTCGCCCCAGTTGCGAGGCACGCGGCTGCGAGTGATGTTCTCCGGCAGATTCGTGTTGTTCCCCGCGCAGGTCACGATTCGCTCGCCATCAGGCGTCAAGATCAATGCGTGCGGGCCGTGCTCGGTTCCGCCATTGAGGGGCAAGATATGCTCCTTGGTGTCGTATTGGTCGTCGCCGTCGGTATCGGTCAAACGCCAAACGCCCGATGGATCCGGTGCATTGCGTTTTCTCAAGTTCACGTTGGCGTACAACGCATCAAAGGCGCACAACAGTCCCTGTGCGCCCTCGAATTCGATCGCAAGTTTTTCCACCGACGCAGGCGACTTGGAGACATCGATGCGATAGAGACTTCCGTACTGGTCACAAGTGATCAATCGACCTTTGGGATCGACGGTCAAGCTTACCCACGAGCCTTGCGATTCACCGGGGACTTCGTAGACCAGATCCACTTCGAAACCGTCGAGTGTGCTGAATTGGTCCACCGGTGTCGCACCAAAGCCAGCGGCCTGGCCGGCGGTCGAAGGCCCGCAAATTGTCAGCAGGGCCACGGCAATAAGCGAGACGGAACGTCGCATAAAAGACTTTTCCTTGATGAAAGACACGGATGCGAACCGGCATCCGATGGGAACTTACTGGGGTTCAGTTTGCCAATGATAACCGCACTATGGCGATTGCTCCAACGTAGGGCCATCCCCCGGTGGCGATCCGCCGGGGAAACGCCATCGGTCGACACCCATCGGCGCGATAACTCGTGCAGGAAACAGCGACTGATTTGTTATCCTACGAGGGTTCTCGACGCTTCTTGAACGTTGGCCCTATCCGGAGAAAATCGCCGTGTCGACCTTGATCACCGACAAGCAGCACCTGCAACGAGCCCTGGGTTGGAACCGCGAGGCCGCGACCAACGAGCTGGAACGAGCCCGGCTTCGCAGTTACATCGCGTTTCAAATGGCTGCCGCCGGGCTGGCGCCGCCCGATGAGGCGACCAACGTCGATGAAATGGCCTCGTTTTCGACCGGAATCCTCGAGAGCCTGCGTGAAAAGAATCGCTTGCTGTCGGAGCATCGGGCACCGATCGATTCACGCATCGAGGAGTTCCTGAACCGCTACTTTCGCGACGAGATCCGCAATGAACCGCTTCGCTTGCCGGGCCGCTCGTTAACCCTCGACCGCCACGGCATGGCTCGCGAGTTAAGTCTTCCCGTCAACGGGACGGAATTCCGAAACGATTTGGTTTCGTCCTACCGGTGTTTCAATGGAGTCCTGAACAATCCCAAAGCGGACCGCCGCACGACGGCTGGAACGTTTCACGTCGTTGAGGGCGGCTTGCCGATTCCCGCTGACAAACGCGTGGTTCCCAAAAAGGTGTTTGTGAATCTGTTCCGTGCGGCGATGGACCCGCCCCCGGACATCATGACGCTTCCCTACATGTCTCAGTCGAGTCACCCGGTGCACACCTGGGTCTCGTTGCTATTGCGCCCGCCGGTGTGCCCCGAAGTGCCCGGCTACACGGCGGCGAAGACGATGGAGACGCGGTTCTTCGCTCCGGGATGCTTGGTCAGCAACCTCGATTTCGTCGAATCGATCTTCGGCAACGCGGGCGATCCTCTGATTGCCGCCAATGATGCTGCGCTGGACGTTCGTTCTTGGACGGGACACACCGGATGCGTGATTCTCGCTCCGCATCTGATCAACTTGACCAAGAAGGAACTGGGCTTGCCTCACTGGGACGAAGCCAATGAGCGGCAGCGTGCCGATTCGATGTGCTGGAAAGAGGAAGGGGAACGCTACAACGACGGTGGGGCTTTCAAGTTGACATGCCGTGACCTCAATGGGGTCGTCGTCACGCTGATTGCCGACAACTACTACGGTTACTGCAAGAAAGAGGTGAAGACTCAACTCAGTTACTCCGCCAACCTGATGGGCAACGCCGAGGAGGAGCACGCCGGCGGGGCGCTGGCGTTCGCCTCTTATTCCCTCGGTGAGGACTTCAAGGTTAATAGTCGTCGCTACAACGGTCGTTCGTTTGACGCCATCGCGTCCGACTACAGTTCCTTCATTGACATCCAGCCCGAGGGGTACGGCATTGATCGTCGATATCCTTCGGTGATTTACATCCCGGAGGACGCCAGCGCGAATCTGCAGGAGCGGGTTGTTAAGTGGATGAAGGATGGCAAGGAGCAACGTCTGCGTTTGTCACCGAAGAACATCTACATCGCACCAAGCGGGTACAAAGTCCGGTTGGAGAAGCACCCGGCCGCCCCTTCGTGGCGTTTGATTGGCACCGTCTCCGAGGGCGTATTTTGTCACAAACCTTGTACGGTCAGCGGTGGTGGCAAGAGCGAGATCAGCAAGAGCCTTCGCGATTACATGCTCTACGGTCCGGTCTTCGTCGCCGACATCGAGAAGGATTTCGAGATGCTTGATGAGATCTTCAATCGCGACTACCAGGACCGATGGCGCGAAGATACCGATGACAGACCGGACTACAAGGATCGGAAGAGCCGTAGTGTGCTCGATCCGACGCGCAGCCTCGGCAGCATGATTCAGTTGCTGACACCCCAGCCGAACTACAAAGACGAGTACAACGATTGGCTGCAAACCATTCCCGAACACGTGTATGCGCTGGCCTTGATCATCAAGCGATTTGTCAAGCCTGGCATGGAGCACGATTGGAAGAGCTACTTCGGCGTCGACATCGTTAATGGTTCGCCCGGACACGAATTAAAACTCCGCGAGCGAACCTTGGTGGGAACGTACTTGCGAGTGGGGCTTGATCAATCCCGATGGCGAACGTTCAAGCTACGCCAGGATTTCATCGCTGCCGACAAGGTGCAGCGGGAGGACGACATCAGTTGCAGCGTCGTGGTACCAGCCGAGGCGGTCAATGACGTTGGGCCCGCCGTGATGCCGGCACCGAGCTACAAGTTTCTAGAGAACTGCGAGTATCGATTGTTCCAGCGTCCCGACGACGCGGTCCATCGTGGCTTGGACAAGCAGACCGAATGGGACCTTTCCCGCCCGGGTAACTTCATCAGCAACTTTGAACCCCTCACGACCGACGAGGCACGGGAGATCGTTGCGGACGCGATTGAGTTCGACAAGTTCAGCGGCCCGATGGAAAAGCTGCTGATGAAGGCTGCGAAGGGCGACGATTGGTACGTCGTCAGCACGGCCAATCCCCGCATTGTCGATGGGAAACCGACCAAGAACCCGCGTTACCTGCAAGATCGTCCCGACATGGTCAACGCGCGCGAGACGTACGTGGCGATGCGCGGCATCCAGCTCAGTCGTTGTCTGCCCGCCGATGCTCCGGTGCATGTCCCGGTTGGGGCTGTGCTGAGCGGTCGTCGCAACAATCCACCCGATCCCGTCGCCGGCTTCCGATCCTTGGCGGTCTACTCTCCGCTGCACTACCAGGAATTGCCCGAGTTGGTGATGGATTATGTTTGCTCGCTGACCGGCAAGAGTCCCAGCACGACCGGGGCCGGTAGTGAGGGTGCCTTGACCAAGGGCCCCTTCAACGCGCTGATGCCATCGGTCGATCTGAACGCAATGATCACGTCGATGATTTTGACTGGGTTGGGTGGGTTCAGCACTCCGGCTGGTCACATCGGACCCCGATTCGAGGTCGGGCACGACATCTCGCTATTGATCCCCGAAGTCTGGTGTCGCATGGGACCGGAAGAACGCGATCCCAAGCATCTGATCGAAGAAGGCATGCTCGAGAAGGTCAATGATTTCGAAGCCAATGGTGTTTCGATCCCGGCGAGTCGTCTCGGCTACCGCATCACCAACAAGTTTGTCCGCCGTTACCTCGCTCGCGTTTTCAATAACCCCGCCAAGGTGTTTACCGAAGATATCCTCAAACCTGAACTCCAGGACCCAGAGTCGTTTGCGGACGGAATCCTGCACATCGCAGAAGCGCACAAACGCGT
>JARFQX010000223.1 GCA_029287555.1 Rubripirellula sp.
CGCTTAGCTGATCTGCAGGGTATCGGTGCGAGGCTGGTAATCGCCGCAAATGCCATCGGCAAACAAGTCGCCGATCAGGATGCCCTCGGCTTCCATCCGCAGGTACTCGAAGGACGCGCTCAGATCGGCGACCGCAAAGGCCGTCAGGGTGGCGCCACCGCCTGGTTCGGTGGTGCCGGCGAATTGGTAATTGAGCACGTTCGGTGCATAGACGCTACTCTGCTGCGTTTGCGTTTCGTCGAAATCAGGGGTACCCGGTGAACCGGTATTCGCACCGCTGACCACGATTGTGTAGACGCCGCCGTCCGTTATTTCTGCCGTCTGCAGCAACGTTGTCTCTCCGGGCGCACTGGCCGTCGCCGTGGCGAAAGGTGAGCCGGCCGGGTCAAGCAGTTCGATGGTTGCCTGCAACGATTCCTCCGAATCAACGACGACCGTGATCGTCTGCCCCGGATCGACGTCAATCGTGAACGAGTCCGTATCGCCGACTTCCTCCAGTTCGTCAGACGCCAAACCTTCGTAGATCAGACTTCCCTGCGGGTCGACGGAGTTCAGTGGGACCGGAAACGGCGCGATGGGGTCACCGGGGTCTTCCACATACACTTGCGCGACGGCGGCATTGGCATCGATCAAGCCGAAACCCGTTTTGAAATCAAATCCGAAATCGAAGTCCGGAGTGAACGGATCGTCCATATCGATCGCCGTGCTTTCGAGCGTGCCGTAGACGTCGCTCGGGGATAGCGAGCCGGGTCCACCTGCCGCGTCAAGCATCAGCGCCGCGACAGCTGCGACATGCGGTGCCGACGCCGAAGTGCCGAAGAAGTTCGGAAACAGGTCAGCATCCGCACCGCTGTCGTTGATAAAGAAGGTGTTGTTGCCACCATCGGGACCGGTGACCTCCGGCTTCGCTCGCACCTCCGGTGATGGCAGCCGATTGCCAACGGTGTCGAACAGGATCGGCGTGCCGCCCACCGACGAGAAAGGCTCAACCACCGGTGGGGAGACCCCGAAATCTGGTGTCCCAAAGAACGGTGCAGCGGCGATAGACTGGGCCCCGACTGCGTTGGCATGACCCCACGATGCAGAGCTGTTCGTTGCGAACTCGTCGATTGAGAAACCGCCGCGGACGAATCCGATGTATTTCATCAATTCCGGGTCGGGACCTTCAAAATTTGAAATCGCCAGATGTGCCGTCACCGGCGCGCCAGTGTTGTTGGTGTACTGCAGAATCTCAACCGGGTCGCCATCGACGTTTCGGTTGGTACTGGCCGCTAAGAGATTGCCGGCGGTGCTGTCTTGATCGAAGAGATAAATATCCAAGTCAGTGTCGGCCGATGCGCCGCTGGTGCTAATCGAAGCGAATGGGTCATCCCACTGGAAACTCAGGCTGATCGAGGCGCCTGCTCCGATGGTGACCTGTTGGAACGTATCGACTCCGGCACCGGGATCAAAGTCGTGCAGCGTTCCGATGAATGTCTGGCCCGAATCCACGAAGGCGCTCTCGTACGATGTTCGATCCCCATTGCCGGCCGATGAGAAGTAACCAACACCCAAGTCAACCACCTGATCGACGGCTTGGGCGATCACGCCGTCCTGGAACATCGGTTCGGCGAAGTAAATGATGTCGTCCACAATGACATCGGCACCGGCGGTCGTGGCCAATTCGACAATCCCATGGCGAACCCGGCTTGTCCCAGGAAGGCAGTGTGAAACGCCAACTCAGCACCGGGTGCGACATCGTGCACGATCTGCAACATTGCCCGACCCTCATCGATCGTGCTTCCCGCCGCATCTCGCAAAACGTTGACAGGAGTGGTTCGGCCATACGGATTTCCTGGACCCGGTAAATCCCCGGTCGCGATGTCGTCCGCCGCGTCGATCGCGAAGAACGGACTGGAGTCATACGAGTCGGATAGGACACCAACCGTAATGCCGCTTCCATCGACCCCAAAGTCAGATCTGGCGACGTCCGACAGTTCGGCCGGGTCGCCCTGAGAGGTCACGATTCCGGAATTGGCCACGGCGGCCGTGGCCAACATTGATTGCACGCTGTCCAACGCCGCAAGCGTGGGAATCAGCGGGATGGGTGTCAAAACCGACGTCAAGGATCCCCATCGCCCCATGATCTCCAAGCCTTGCGAGACAAGATCGTAGAAATTCGGCTCCTCGGTCAGGCCAAGTCGTTCGCCACTGTCTCCAACCGGAGCCCCAACGATGTCGACCACAACACGGTTCCCGCTGACGTGAAGCGTCTCATTGGATGGCTCAAAATTGTTCGCCCCCTCTTCGCCGTTGTCCGTGATAAAGCTCTGGTACTCCTGATAGAGTGATGCCAATTCCAATCCGGCCTTGGCCAGCGGACCGTCTTTGCCCTGCAGGTCTGCCCCGTGAACACTGATCAAGGCCGCCTCGAGCGGCGCGGCGGCGAGCAGATTCCGCTGCTCGAGTTGCTCCAGGAAAGCTCGGCGACGATTGCGGCCACGCGGAGCGGCAAAGTTGCGACTTTGAATATGAAGATCTCTAGCTCGACTGCGTGTCATCTAGCGCTCCGGATCCAGGGGGAGTGGTTCTACCTCGCGAGGATTTGAGAGGCTTACGATGCGCGAGTCAAGCTTTTGAAGCGATGTCTTCGAAGAAAATGACCAACAACGCAGACAGAAACGACTCGTTTGCTAACGCATGTACACCACATCGAGGGCAGATCAGAGTTCTTGTCAGCAATTCACCGAATCAGGCTGAGGATGACTTCATCATCACCATGGCTGTCGGCATCACGGCATAATCGTGTGCGTTAAGCAAAGGTTCGATTCAGTCCGCAGAGTCAATCCACAGCGTGGAGTCAATCGATTTGTTCACTTGATGGCATACCACGCAGTTCACAAATCGCGAGTCAAACCGTCAGGTGCTAGACTATCTCCTTCGCGTCGGAGACTTGTCTGGATAGGCGATGACACAGATTCAGAAGCCCGCTGTCGACACGCTCTCGTTCTGTCGATCCACCGGATCGGGCCAGTTCGTCGTGGACGTGATTGAATCGAACGATTTGGAGCATACCGTATCGTCCGGTGCTTTGCTCGAAGATCGATATCGGCTGGTGGATCAGATTGGAAAAGGGGGAATGGGGCGGGTCTACCTCGCCGTCGATGAACGACTGGATCGCCGTGTTGCGATTAAGGTGCTCCATTACGGTGGTCATTCTCAGCACGCGCTGAACCGCATCGAGTGGGAAGCGCGTCTCGGTGCCGGGTTGCAGCATCCCGGCATCGCGACGGTTTACGATTTTGGCCATGTCGCTGAACAGTCCTTCACGGTATTTGAATACGTCGAAGGAAAAACGCTTCGCGAAGTCATGAATGAACGCGGCCGCGTACCGCTTGAGGAGACCAGATTGATTGTGCAGGAGCTGGCACGATCGCTCGACTACGCCCATTCCAAAGGGATCGTTCATCGCGACTTAAAACCCGAAAACGTATGCCTGACACCCGGTGGGGTCTTCAAGATCCTCGATCTTGGTCTCGCCCGTTATCTGCATCAAGATTCCGGGTCCGGGGACTACTCCGGGACTCCCGCTTATTCATCGTCGGAACAGGCATGTTGTCAGCCGGTCGACGGCCGCTCCGACCAGTACTCGCTCGGAATCATCTGCTACGAGTTGTTGACCGGTACACGTCCGTTTCGGGCGGATCAGCCCGCCGAAATGCTCCTGCATCAAATCCGTTCACCGGTTCCGAATCCCCGCCATTTGCGCCCAGAGATCCCGGAAACCGTCGCTGCGTCGATCAGCCGAGCCC
>JARFQX010000774.1 GCA_029287555.1 Rubripirellula sp.
GGGTGATCTTGGTGACTTCCTGGGAATGGATAAGCCGCTGCGTCCCGATGGCGGCGGTCGACCTGGTCGTCCGGGTGGCCGCCCCGGTGGCGATCGTCCCGGTCTGGGAGACATCGCGGGCAATCGGCCTGGGGGCGGGGACCGACCGGGCAATCTTCCCGGTCTCGGTGACCGCCCTGGCGGGGGTGACCGACCCGGAATCGGGGATCGACCGGGCCGTCCGGGAATCGGTGACCGGCCCGGAGTCGGTGACCGGCCCGGAATTGGTGATCGGCCTGGACTGGGTGATCGGCCCGGAACCGGGAATCGCCCTGGGAATCAAATCGGCGATCGCTTCGATCGCGATTCGATCAACGTTGGCGACATCAATATTGGCAACAACGTCATCAACAATCGCCCCAGTTGGGTCGATATCGATCGGGATCGGTTCACGAACATCGAAAACCGTTGGGGCAACCAGATTGGCGGCCTGCAGAATTGGGGGAATCGTTACCCCGGTCGTCGTGACTACTGGCGAGGTTGGGGCAATGGCGTTCGAACCGGATGGAACTGGGCAAATTACAACAACTGCTTCAGCCCCAACTGGTGGGCCGGCCACTCGCACGGCTTTGGTCGCTGGCACTACAGCAGCGCATTTTACGATCACCCGTCGAGTTACTGGTGGACCATTCCCACCTTTGGAGCCATTACGAGTTTCTTCAGTTGGTCCGCGCCCCAAACGGTTTGGACCCAACCGGTTTACTACGATTATGGTCAAGGCGGAAATGTCACGTACGAAAACAACTACGTCTACATCGACGGTGAACAGGTAGCTTCGGCAGACGATTTTGCCCAGAGCGCCGCCGTGTTGGCATCGGTGCCGCCGCCGGCGAACGAGGAAGCACTCGAGTCGGTCGAGTGGATGCCGCTGGGGACCTTCGCCGTGGCGACCGACAAACAGGACGTCGACCCGACTCTCGTGATCCAGTTGGCGGTCAGCAATGAAGGGATCATCAGCGGAACCCTGTATAACACCGAGACCGATCAGGCCCAGTCTGTGCAGGGTCGCGTCGACAAGCAGACGCAGCGGGTTGCCTTCCGCGTGGGTGAGAGCGAGGACATTGTTGTCGAGTCAGGGCTCTACAACTTGACCCAGGAAGATGCCCCCGTGCTGGTTCATTTCGGTGCGGACAAGGTTGAGAATTGGCTCCTGGTCCGACTCGAAGACCCCGAATCCGAACCGGCGTCCTGACCCGCAAACCGATCCCGTTGGACAAGGCGAAAGCAGCGAGGCGGAGTTCCTCTCGCTGCTTTTTTTTCGCGCGCCCATCGTAAACCGAGCGATCCGCAACAGGATCAAACGTGTTGAAACAAGTGGAAGCCTTCTGCCCCAGAGAATCCAATTGATTTTCAATATGATGTTCCCCTGTCGCCCTTTGAGTCTCGCCACCGTACTCGCTGTTTGTCTCTGTACCGGACAATGGGCTTTGGCGCCGGATGTCGCTTCAGGAACCGACCACTACCTCACGATTGGCGGCGGCTACGCGCGATCGGGAAATCAGGCATCTCTGGAAAAGAACGTGCTTTACTTTCAACGTGTGCTTCGCAAGCAGGCAATGGAATCGGGTCGTCATGCGATTTTCTTTGCCGATGGCTTGCAATCGGATGCCGATCTGCAGGTGATCGACCGCGAATCGGTTCCGAAAGCGAATCGATTGATGGCTGAGTTCTTTGGTGACACGGACGATCTTGGCTTGAGCTATCGAAATCATGAAATCCCCGACGTCCGCGGCAGCACTCGGCCGGCCAATATCCGCGCCTGGTTCGCCAACGAGGGCCGGCAAATGAAGTCGGGGGATCGGCTGATCCTGTACGTCACGGCGCACGGCAATCGGAGTTCCGATCGGGGAAATCCATACAACACCGAAATCGCCACGTGGGGCAACGGCGAGATCAAGATGAAGGAGCTGGCCGAATGGTTGGACCAACTTGATTCCGGCGTTCAGGTCGTGGCGATCATGGTGCAATGCCACGCTGGCGGCTTCGCTCGATTCATATTCAGGGACGGCGATCCCGACAAAGACCTTGCGGTGCAGCGTCGCGTTGGCTTCTTCGCCACCGTTCACGACCGATCGGCGGCTGGCTGCACACCCGAGATCGACGAAGCCAACTACGTTGAATACAGCACCTACTTTTGGGCAGCCCTGTCAGGTCTGGACCGCAGCGGCACGGCGATCAAACCGCCCGACTACGATGGCGATGGGCAAGTGTCCTTTGAAGAGGCACACGCGTACGTGATTCTGTCGGCCGACACGATCGACCTGCCGATCAAGACATCCGGAGAGTACCTGAGCGTGCACAGCAAGTTCGCAGAAGGCGATTCCAACTTGCTGACCAATGAAGAGCCGTACGACGATGTGCTGGCACTGGCAACACCGGTCCAACGGGCGATCCTGGAAGGCCTCTCCGAACAACTCGACTTGGACGGCAGCGATCGCCTGAGCCAAGCCTACGAAGCGATCAAGCCCCGGCGACGAGGCAGCCGAGGTCGAGGTCGCCGACCGATCTCGACCGAGGACCGGCTGCGGATGCGAATTCGCAATGATTTGAGCGAGCGTTGGCCCGAACTCGCCAACGTGCTCAACCCGCGTGCGATCGATCTGGTGACTTCACGACAGGATGAATTCGTTGCCGCGGTCGAAGGTCATCCCGACTACCAGCGCTATCGAGAGTTGAAACAGCGCGCCGAGGCGACGCCCGACGATCAGAAACGCCGCGTCAAATACGATCGTTTCCTGCGCGTTGCGGACAACGTCATCCTGGCCGAGAACCTCCGCCGGATGAACGACGAAGAGAAGCTGCGAGAATTCGAAGCCCTCGTCCAAGCCGAGCGGGGAAGTTTGTGAAGGGAGAAGCGAGGGGCGAGAAGCGAGTTAGAGACTAGAGACTAGAGACTAGAGACTAGAGACTAGAGACTAGAGACTAGAGACTACCGCGCTAATCTCTCGTAGGCTTCTTGGTACTTCTTGGCGGTTTGCTCGATCACTTCGGGAGGAAGCGGTGGCGGTTCGCTGTTCTTGTCCCATCCGCATTGTGACAACCACTCTCGAACGAATTGTTTATCGAAGGAGGGCTGGGCACGTCCGGGCCGGAAGGTATCGGCCGACCAGAACCTTGAACTGTCGGGAGTCAGCACCTCATCGATGAGGACCAATTCTCCGTCGACGAGACCAAATTCGAACTTCGTGTCGGCGATCAAGATGCCGCGTGAGGCGGCGTGGTCGCAGGCAGCCCGATAGATTTGCAGACTCGTGTCCCGTAGGCGATGGGCCAGCTCACTGCCCAGTTGGTTGATCATCCGTTCGATCGGGACATTCTCGTCATGCCCCTGGTCGGCTTTCGTTGCGGGAGTGAAAATCGCTTCGGGCAGACGATCGCACTGCTTCAACCCCGGCGGCAAACGATTCCCGCAGATCTCGCCGGTCGCCTCGTACTCTCGTAAACCGCTTCCCTCGAGATAGCCGCGCACCACACACTCGAACGGGATCACCTCGGCCTTCTCGGTCAGCATCACGCGCCCCTGCAATGGTTCGACGTCGAACTGCGATGAGATCGCGAGCGGGATCTCGGTTGAAATCAGGTGATGGCGAACGTCGAGACGCCCAAACCAAAACTCGCTCATTGCCGTTAGCAATCGTCCCTTCTCGGGAATCCCACTCGGCAAGATGTAGTCGAATGCACTGATCCGGTCGGTGCTGACGATCAACAGGAACTCGCCGAGGTCGTAGACGTCGCGGACTTTGCCACTTCGTCTCGGAATGGGAAGCTGCGTTCCCAGCAGGGCGCCAAGTGCGTCCATGCGGTACAGTGGCGAATCGGTGGATCTGGTCATTTCGCTAATTTGGCAAACACCCGCGGTTCGAGCAAGCGACCATCCGGTCGCGAACCGCTGACGAACCGAGTACGATACGGACATGCCTGGCCTGCGTTTGTTCCCCCCGCACTGGTCATCCTCGCCGCCGGGCCTATCCTGTTTTCCCGCTCACTCGTTACGCTCCGGCCCGCCGTCATGGGGCAATTTCATTTCGATGTCCCTGAACCGGCCAGCGACTTGATCGGTCGTTCCCTCTGGCACGATGCCTACATCTGTGGCATCGAAGGGGTGCCCTGGCAATCGCAAAACTCGTTCAGCGGATCCCGATTGACGATTTCGCGGGGCATCGAATCGTCGGGCAAGCTCTACCTTGCCTGCCCGCTCGATGGAATGGGGTTTCGGACGCTCAGCACGTGCAGTTTGCGGGCAACCGACGACGAAGCCTACCAGTTGCCGTTGGAACTAGCTCGCGGCAGTTGCTTTCGCGCGCGAATCCAGTCAGATGCGTGGCAGCGAAACGGGCTCAACCTGAGTGACGAGTTTCAATCGCTGATGGAGCAGGGGACCGAGCTCTTCTTGGATGCGGCCCAACGCCGAGCGGATCCCGCTCGATCGGCCGAAGCGGCGCTCGAATCCATCCTCCTGCTTGAACGTGCCATTATTGATCTTGGCGAAAGCTATGCCGTTCAATCGATTGCTTTTCGAAAACAACGTGAACCGCAGCTGGGCACCCTGCTTGCCGGAACCGTGATTCCCCCCTCACCAACTTCGTCGCCGCACAGTGATGCGTTCTGTGACACCTTCAACGCCGCCGCCGTTCGACTCAACTGGGCCGATATCGAAACCGATTCGGGCCGATTTGATTACGAGCCGGCAGAGCATTCGATCCGCTACTGTGCCAGCCGAGGGATGCGAATCATCGGCGGACCTTTGATCGACTTTCGCGACCGACTCATGCCGCACTGGCTGTACTTGCTGGAGAACAATTTCGATACGTTCCTCAATACCGTGATGGCGTTTGTCGACAAGACCGTTGCCAAGTTTCGAGGTTCGGTGCAGCTTTGGAATTGCGCCACCGGTCTCAATACGCCGGGCCCGTTGAGACTTGATGATGAGCAAGTGATGCGGTTGAGCATCGGCATCCTGCAAACCGTACGCAGGACCGATCCGACCACACCGGCGATCATGTCGTTCGACCAACCCTACGGCGAGTACCTGGCGAAAGACCACGATGGCATCTCGCCATTGCATTTTGCCGACGCGCTGGTTCGCAGCGGCTTGGGGATGGCCGGCGTCGGCCTCGAAGTGCGAGTCAACTACGAAACCGATGCGACACTTCCACGCTCCGCCGTCGACTTCGGCCAAATGATCGATCGCTGGGCGACGCTCGGACTTCCAATGCTCGTTCAGTTAGCGGTACCCGGCGGTAGCGGCCCCGATCAGCAAGCCCTGGCGCCAAGCAAGGTGCTGGCACTGGATCCATCCACCGGCGATGCAGCAGCCGAACAATTGCGCGTTGCCGGACCATTGATCCGGACGCTGCTGGCAAAACAGATCGTGCACGGGGTGGTGTGGGACGGTTGGTCCGATGCCGAACCACACGTGATGAGCCACTCGGGGTTAATCGATAGCGGTGGTCGCCAACGACCCTTGCTGGAATACCTGGAGCGGGTGCGGCGAGAATTCCTGACTTAGTCGAAAGCGTTCCCTTGTTCCCTTCTTCGGAAACTTGACCATGATTTCTCAGACCTTTCGCGTTTGCGTCTTGGCCGGCTTGCTGGCCATCTTTGCCGTTGGCAGGTACCAAGCCTCGGCGCAGGAAAACCCGCTTGCCCGCATCACCCCGGTTGGTGAAATCGAAACCGTGAAGACGGGGTTTGCCTTCACGGAAGGACCTGCGTGGGATCCACGTGGCTCGCTTTACTTCAGCGATATCCCGAACGCGACCATTCATCGCCTCAGCGAGGGCGACAAGCTGTCGACGTTCACGGATGATTCCAAGCACACCAACGGCATCATGGTTGCCGCCGACGGACGGATGCTCGCCTGTCAAATGGACGGACAGGTTGTGGCCTACGATGTGCAGAGCGGGCAAGCCAAGTTGCTTGCGGGAACCTATCAGGGCAAACGCTTCAATGCTCCCAACGATCTAGTGATTGATAAGGAAGGCGGCATCTACTTCACCGACCCCCTGTTCCGGGCACCGCAGCCGTTACCACAAGGTGTTCAAGCGGTGTATTACATCCCGGCCGATGGTGAGACGCAACGCGTCACCGACGACCTTGCGGCCCCCAATGGCATTGGGCTTTCACCCGACGGCAAGCGGTTGTACGTGATCCCGAGCCAGCAAGCCGAAATGCTCGTCTATGACGTGACCGCACCGGGCCAGCTATCGGGCGG
>JARFQX010000230.1 GCA_029287555.1 Rubripirellula sp.
GGTTGCCGCCGCGTGTTCGTCGATCACTTCGTGGTGGACACTGCGAACCGCCGTGACGCGATCCATCCGCTGGGCCAGTTTGGGCAAGTGCTCACAAACCTCGACACCCGGAACGGCTGTTTCAATCGCATCGTAGTAACCGCCGGGCTTCTTTGCCTTCGGATCCCCTTTGGGTTTCGGGTCGAAGGTGTCAATTTGCCCCATGCCACCACCAAGCCAAATCGAAATGACGTGCTCGGCGCCTCCTCGCAGATTCGGTGCGAGTTTGCCCGCCGCCGCGCTCGCTGACGTCGGCAAGCACCTCCACGCGGCCGTAGCAGCAGCAGCGGTCATCATCTCTCGACGTGATAGGGAAACGCTCATTTTCTTCTTACGGTTTTGTTAGGCTTTCAATCTCGACCGACCTAGAAATTTTAGCAGCCGGGGCGGTCAAAGGAGGGGAAAGGAGAGGGGAAAGGAGTCTGACTCCTTTTGCCGGAACCAAACTTCATTCCTTGGCGAGACTCTAGGGGATCCACACGAATTCGCGATGGTTGACGAGACTCCAGATGACATCTTCGTAGACTTCACGCCACGGCGAGTCGAGCCGCGGATCGACAGTGGGACCCGCCAGGACACGTCGCTGCAATTCTAGCTGCACTTCGTTGGCCTCCGGCACCAAGTGGTTGGTCCAGGTGACTTGAGGCAGAGGCTCGAGTTCCGATTCTTGCCGATCGGGATCGACTCTCACCAAGCGATCCTCAAATCCGGTTCGCAGGGGCGCGACCAAATCCGATTTCTCCTGTGGTGTCGGATAACGACTCAAGAAACGAAGAAACAGGGAATCGATCAACGCATCGGGCGAGGTCGCCGCAATGGCCAGCTCGGTCAGTTCACTGCCTCGCGCAGCTCGCGTCAACGACATCGTGAGGGTGCCATTGGCCAAGATCCCTGGCTGCAACACGTTGGGCGACATGTCGCGTTGCGGGATTGGCTTCTGGCGCGATCCGGTCCAGCCGAAAGCTTGCAGCACGTCCGCGATCGGTTGGGCGCGTGGCAGCGACAAGCTGGGGCGATCTCGTTCGTTGTTCAGACTCGCCAACATCCAAGCACGGCTCGGTTTTCCCAGCGTCAGTCGTTTGTTCATCGGATGGACGCCGTCGTGCACGAAAGTCAGTTCCTCGGTGTCCATTTGGGCTCCGCAGGAGACAAACAGAGAATCGACGATTTGCTCGGCCGATAAGCGACGACGATCCGGCGCGGCGAAGAATCTTAACGGCGGGCCTGCCTCCGCATTGCGACCGACCGGCTCGCGTTGATAGAGATCCGAGTTCATGATCAGCCGCAACACGTGCTTCGCATCATAGTGGCTCACCATGAATTGGGTCGACAGCCACCTCAGCAGTTCGGGGTGACTTGGATCACGGCCCTCCCAATCGTGAACCGGTTCGACGATTGCCGCGCCGATCAAGCGATTCCAGAGATGGTTAACCATGACTCGAGGGAATCGCCGGTTCCGCGGGCTCGTGATGAGTGCGGCGAGCCGTTCGCGCGAGTCATCCGGGCGGAGCATGAGCGAATCGATCTCATCGCCGTCCTCGACTCCGGTCACTTCGGCAAAAGGCCACCGGGGCTCGACCGGTTGGCCCAGCGGCAACGAGACCCGAATCAAGGGCTCGCGAGCCTTCTGCTCAAAGAACTCATCGGGGACCCGACTCGTCTTGGGAGGTGTCATCGGTTTCCGCCCCAGCATGGCCGCGAGCGAGAACAAGTCCTGCTGAGTCGTGCTGTGATAAGGCGAATCGTGGCACCGCGCGCATTGCAATTCGATTCCCAACAGCGAGGAGGCAAGGATATGCCCTTTTTCGGCCATGGGTGCGTCGTTCTCACCGGCCAAGCCGAATCCGGCGCTGCCGCCGTCGTGAATGCTGCCCCGCATCAAAACCAATTCGGTGACCATCCGGTCGATCGGCTTATTGTCACGCAAGGCATCATGCAGGAACCAACGAAACGGTCCGGTACTGTTCAGTGAAGCATTCAACAGAGTTGGGTTCTCGGCGAACAGATCCATCCAGAAGCTGACCCAATGATCGGTATAACGTTCGTCCCGCAAGAGTCGATCGATCAACCTGCTTCGCTTCGCGGGCGCCGAATCAGCAAGAAAGTCTCGCGCTTCGGTTTCACTCGGCGGAACGCCGATCACGTCCAAGTAAGCACGGCGCAGAAAACCGGCGTCATCGATCACCGCGACAGGCTCAAGTACCGCCTCGGGAATTGGCGGTGCAGGCCAGAGGGCACCATTGGCAATCCACTTTTCCAGCGTCGCGATCTGGTCCGGTGCGAGGCCTTCCTCGGTCGGCGGCATGTCGCCGGCGCGAACACGCTGAAACAGTTCGCTTGCCTCGGGGTCGCCCGGCACCACGGCCGGAATTTCCGAATCCCCGCTTGCGAGAGCCTGTTGGCGTGAATCGAGCCGAAGCCCGCCCTGCGCTTTCTCGCCATGACACCGAAAACAGTTTTCGCGCAGGATCGGGAGCACTTGTTGGTGGAACGTGCGAGTGGTCGATTCATCGTGCTCGGCCGATCGCAGTCGAGCTTCATCGATCTTCGCCTTGATGAAGCCGTCGATCGTCTGCGTCGATGATTCATGGACGCCTTGGGCCTTGTTCTTTGGCCGTTGATCCGCCGCCGCCGCGCGATCAGCGTGGCTTGTCGTCAAAGCGGCATCACGCGCCAACGCGTGGCGTCGGCTCCAGAAATCATCCAGCGATGCGGCTGCCCCGCGACGCCGGTTGTCCTCGTACCGGATCAAACCAGATTCGATTCGATCCAACGCAGCCTCGATGGGTGCGTCTTCCAACAGGAGTTGGCCCGGAGTCTCCTTCACGGAAGCGGCCCTCGCGGCGACAGGTGGTGGAGAGACGAGAGGCGACGGGTTCTCGTAATCCCCCGAAAACGGCTCGCGCGCCAGCGGCCGGAGCACGTGGAACGGCCCTTCGCCGTCAAGTTGAATGGCAACGCAAATCTCCGATGTCTCGGTGCGCAGGCTCGGTCCGCCGACAATCACCTCCAGGACGACGCGTACCACCGCGGGCGACTGGCTGTCGGCCGCATCGATGCGGTAACTCCCAATAACCTCCTGCTGCGCGAAACGCGATCGACGGGCTCCTGGAAAAGGCGGATCGGGCACAGGTTCGACCGGTTCCAGGTTGGTGCGTTTTCGATACTTGGAATCGGTCCGCGCGACCGCATCGCCATTGATCCATAATCGGCTGAGCCCTCGCGCGCGCAGCAGCACCCGATGATCGCCCGGCGGC
>JARFQX010000267.1 GCA_029287555.1 Rubripirellula sp.
CGGTTCTTCCTCGCGAATAATTCGACACAGCTCATCAAGGGCTGCCTGCTTCATCCGCTCCCGATCGAAGGGCACGTCACCAGTCAACAACTCATACAGCAGCACTCCCAACGAATAGACATCGCTGCGCGTGTCAACGTCGACGCCACTGAGCTTGGCCTGCTCCGGGCTCATATAGAGAGGAGTCCCGACCAGCGCCTGAAAACTTGTGTAAACGGTGTGGTCCGTGAGACTGGTGCTGAGCGCCTTGGCGACCCCGAAGTCGATCACCTTGGGAACCGCCTTCCCGTCTATCTCGGTGAGGGTATCGCAGCAATGCAAAAGCCTAGACTCTACATTTCGCTAGCCGCTTACCGGAGAAAATACATGCACCAGAGGTCCTGAGCGTCAATACGCCCAAGATCCAATTGTTTTTGAAAGTGATCCTTAGCATCCTCGAATTGACCATTAATCCAGTATCGGAGCGCGATTTCAAAATGGCCCTTGGCTGGCGACTCATTGAGTAGTTTTTCATCATCAGGCTCAAGGGAGGCCCAGTACGCGAGATGAGAGCGATAGGGTAACACAGCATCCTCTGCGCCGCTGAGCAACCACTTAGCCTCCTTTCGTAGCTCTTCTTCAGTCACTCCATCCACGAGTGCCAATGCGTAAAGCATGTATAGTCGTGCATCGCACGACGTGTGTTTCTCTTGAATAATGTTGATGATTTCACGAGTTCGGTCGTCGGACCCCGTCAGGGCATAGAGTTGGGCTAAGCCGATCTGAACGTAACAAGAGTCGCGACTTCTTTCACTCGAATCAGCCTGCTGAAGTACTCTGATCGCCGCCTCCGGGTTTCCCTTCATGCACGCAACAGGAACGTAGTTCATTGGGGTAGAACCCGCGCCATTCAGAAATCCCTCTTCCATGACGCGAAGCGCTTGCTCAAAATTACCTGCTGTGACATACAAGCTTGACCGCGCCCATGAGTTCTGTGAGTTTTGCTCAGCCAACTTAAACGCTCGACCTAAATAATCGACTGCTTTATCCTGCAGTCCATATCGCTCGGCGGTCACGTGTGCCGATCGTAGGGAGGAGATCGCAATGGTGTTGATGAACGGGTTGTCAGGCTTTAGGACACGAGCTGCCTCGATTTCCCCAATCGCCTCGAAAACGCCAGTAGGATTGGTTGAATTGGAATGATGATGTACTTCCGCCGCTGCATTAACTACATGTCCCAGAATCCCCTCAACGCGTGACTCCGGGAATTCGTCCAGAATTGCGATTGCCTGCTGCGGATCGGCGACACAGTAGAGTTGGGCTTTTATCAAAGCCTCAATACTGTTTCTTGGTGTGGACTGCGCGAGCAATTGAGATGCGCGAAGAAACTCTTGTTCGCTTCCTATCAACGCTTCGACCCAAGTTTGGATCGAATGTTTAATCACTCCGTCCTCCGCTTCCGCCAAGTGAAATCGCGTCAATTCAAGTTCGTCTGCGTAAAAGGCAGTCAATGCCGATAGAAGTGCCAATTTCTCCCTCGCGAGATCCAGCCCCGCTGCTTCCCGAAGATCGACTTCAGCCGCAGAAGGGTTCACTAGCACATTTAAGACCAGTCTTAAAAAAAGCCGGTCTTGCGCAATCCTTTTTTGACGATCGGCTTCCTGCTTCGACTTTGCGAGTTCGTCCGTTTTTCGTCGAACGTCATCGAGTCTCTCCTCAGCCACTTTTTGTTGTTGAATCGACTCCAACCAAGCTGACGTCACAGACACCGTTGCCACGACCACGACCAACACCACGAATCCCGCCACCCCCACCAAGCCTTTATTCCGGCGATAGAATCGACTTAGTCGATAACTCGTCGACGGCGGTCGCGCCTCCACAGGCTCGTTGGCCACGTGCCTGCCGATGTCAGCGGCGAACGCGTCGGCGGTTTTGTATCGTCGGTTGCGGTCCTTCTCCAACGCCTTCATGACGATCCAATCGAGGTCACCACGCACGAGACGGCCGAGTTGCTCAGGCTCGGCGCCGCGACTCTCGGAGATGTGCGAAGAGGTGTCTCCAAGGGAGCTGATGCGGTTGCTGGGACGCGGCGGCTCGGTTTCCCGGATGCGCCGCAGGACTTCGTCCTGGGCCGCTTGCTTGAGTTCCTCCGGGCTGAGCGGCGTGGTGCCAGTCAGCAATTCATACAGCAAGATACCCAGCGAATAGACGTCGCTGCTGGTATCCACGTCGACACCGCTGAGCTGTGTTTGCTCGGGGCTCATGTAGAGCGGCGTTCCGACCAGCGATTGATAATTGGTGTAAACCGTGCGGTCGGTGAGATTGGCGCCGAGCGCTTTGGCGACGCCGAAGTCGATGACTTTGGGAACCGGCTTGCCGTCGATCTCCGTCACAAGAATATTGCTCGGCTTGATGTCTCGGTGAATCACGCCTTTTGAATGTGCATGCTGGACGGCGTTACAAATTTGAGTAAAGAGATCCAGCCGTTCGGGAATCGTCAATTTCTTTTGGTCACAGTACTCTGTGATCGGTTTTCCTTGAATCAACTCCATCACGAAATACGGATGGCCTTGTTCAGTCGTTCCTGCATCGAGCACCTTGGCGATATTCGGGTGGTTCATCAGTGCCAGAGCGTTGCGCTCAGCGTCGAACCGGGCCAGCACCGCCTTGGAGTCCATCCCGGGCTTGATGACCTTGAGGGCCACCTTTCGTCGCAAAGGTTTCTCCTGTTCGGCGACGTAGACCACTCCCATCCCACCATCGCCGATCTGCTCACGGATTTTGTAGTGGCCGATTGTCTGCCCCGGGCGGACCAGCGGTTGGTAGTCTTGGGTCTCTCCGATCCGATCAAAGAGACTGTCTTTTTCGCTGTGAGCATGAAGAAGTCCTTCAACATGGCCGCGAAGCTCTCGATCACCTGCACACGCCTGATCGAGAAGGTTTGGCCACTCCTCGGGAGCGTGCTGCTCAACGGCTTCCAAGAAGATGGCTTTGGCGTTTTCCGAGATAGTAGTCATTAAGATGTCCGTGAGATTCCGTTTACTGCTGAGCAACCGCCGGGATTTTCGTGCTTGATTAGGTGAGGCATCCGTGTCGAGCCGCCGATGGCGACTCGACCTCATCCTTTGACTTTATCTGGCTTCTGTTTGAACGCTATTTATCCGGGCGTCGATGCGTTCCAGGAAGGCTCGCGACATGCAGTATTCGAGCCGATAGAACTGGCCAGACTCCATGCTCTTGGCGAAGTGTTCTTTGGCTCGATCAACGTCACTTTGCCCCAAGGCTCTCAGTCCAATGAAGTAATGTGCACGACAAAGCTGTGGCCTTGAGCTGCCGACCTCCGAAAGAAGCTCGCCACCGGCTTCTAATTCGTCGGGATTGGCAATGTATTTGAGGATTGGCTCGTTGATCCACCACCTAGAATCGTATCCATCTAGCACTCTTAACAGTTGCTGACTTTCCGTTCTTGCTCGGCTCAAGTCGCCTAATACCAAAAGAACCTGGAGAGCCGTGGTCTTGCCCGTCAGGCTGCCATTAGAACCAACAATGTTCTCGTAAGCATCGAGAGCACTTTGTTGTTCACCTAGCCATGCAATAAAGCATGCTTTCGCAATCGCTGTCATCGAACGCTTCTGAATGTCTTCATCGAGAAGCTGCAACGCAGCCTCATCCTCTCCTGCTCGAATCAGGAACGGTATCCGACGTGCCAGTCCCGTACCTCCACCGATGGCGTTGCGCCAAGCGCGGCGTTCCAGTTCTTCATCGTCGATCAGTTGATAGTAAAAGGTACGAACAAGCGGCGCCTGCCATGCAAACTCATGTTGGGCTAACTCATCGGCGATGCGATCCGCTTCCGCACAAATCTCATCTATTGGCAGGTTGTCTTCTCGGGCCAGTTGAATAGCAACACAGTGTCTCCAAAGCCTGACGACGGAAAGAAATGGATTGTTTCCGATCACTGCTTCGGCTGCGTTGACATTGACCAGAGCCTGGTCCGAGAGATCGCTGTCACCCGACTCGATCGCTCGATGAGACTGGGCGGCCGAAAGGATGGCAATCGCATTGGGCCAATTCTTCTTCTTCTCCAACAGTTGGGTGAGTACGTCGACGGAGAATTCGGAGTCCGAATAGAAAAAAGTCCATGCCTTAAATAGCGAGTCGTAATCCCGATATTCCCCCTCTACCTCAAGAGTATTGACCTTCTGCATCAGCTGCTGCCATTTGTCCTGATCCATGTCACCCCCCGTCATGGTCATCAGGTACACAGACATCACGCCCAAGTTATTGGGATCGAGCTCATGAGCCTCGTTCAGCAACTGGTGGGCACGTGAAGAGTCCCCGTGGAAAAGATGGGCGAGTCCCTGCAACAGCAGCACATACGGCCTGGGTGCTCCCGCTGCCAACGCTTTTTCACTGATACGCCTAGTATCTGCCAATTCTCCGCGAAGTGCGGTTTCGATTCCGCGATCAATCAATTCGTGCCGCCATTCCTCAAGAGTGGCCAGCAATCTCGCCTCGTTACCTTCGAGTTCGGTCTTTGCCTCCTGCAGCGCGGCGGTCGCCCTTAGGGCGCTGTCTCTCTCCGTTCTGGCAATCACCAAGCCGTAAGTTGCGACAATCAACCCAGCGGTCAAGGCGAGGCCAACCAAAGAGGCCGCCACAACGGCTCCCTTGTAACGACGCACGAATTTCTGAACGCGATAGCCCAGTGAGGGAGGCCTGGCGTCGACAAGCTCATCGTCGAGGAAGCGTTGAATGTCTTCGCCTAGCCGACTTGCCGAGTCGTAACGGCGTGCCCGCTCTTTCTCAAGGGCTTTCATGACGATCCAGTCAAGGTCACCACGAACCTCAGACACCAGCGATTCGGGCTTTGCCTTCCGGTAAGCCGCCGTTGCGGTGGCACGCTTTCCTAGGCTGCTAAGCCGAGTACTCGGCTTAGGCGGCTCGTCCTCGCGAATCATTCGCAAGGTTTCCATGATCTGTGCCCCACGCAGGCTTTGGCGATCCAGCGGAGTTTCGCCGGTTACCAGTTCGTAGAGCATCACGCCCAGCGAATACACATCGGTTCTTGTGTCAACATCAAGTTGGTTGAGCACGGCCTGTTCGGGGCTCATGTATTCCCACGTACCGAGGATCGAGCCGACCTCGGTGAATAAGGTCTTTTCCGTGAGCTGCTGGTTGGTGGCCTTAGCCACGCCGAAGTCGATGACTTTTGGAACGGGTTTCTGATCGTACAGAGTAACCAGCACATTGGACGGCTTCAGATCACGGTGGATGATCCCCTTTTGATGAGCGTGTTGGACGGCCTGGCAGACTTGAATAAACAGCTTCAACCGTTCTCGGGTCGTCAGACGATTCTCATCGCAGAATCCGGAAATCGGGATTCCCTTCACCAACTCCATCACGAAATAAGGACGTCCACTCTCGGTGCAGCCTGCATCCAGCACTTTGGCAATATTGGGATGATCCATCATCGCGAGCGCCTGTCGCTCTGCTTCAAAACGGGCAATGAACTTCTTGGAGTCCATGCCCTGCTTGATGATCTTCAGGGCGACGCGTTGCCTTACGGGTTTCTGTCGTTCGGCAAGATAGACGACGCCCATCCCGCCTTCACCGAGGCGTTGCAGCAGCTTGTACGGTCCGACCGTTTCTCCATTCATCTCAGAGGTCTCTAGATCCTGAGTAGGATCGGGACTATCGAACAGACTGTCTCTGTCTGCATGGGCCTGAAGCAGTCCCTCGACGCGTTGCCTCAATATGTCGTTTTCGCCACACGCCTGATCGAGAAGGTTTGGCCACTCCTCGGGAGCGTGCTGCTCAACGGCTACCAAGAAGATGGCTTTGGCATTTTCGGAGATAGCGCTCATGGCGTGGTCCTTGAGAATTCGTGGCTCCGCTTGCTGCGGTGTCACAGGGCAATGCGAAATACCGCCGGGAACTGTCTCACGCTTTTTCAGACTTTTTCCCATCCTCGCCAGAATCGGCATCACGTGCCAGTTGTGTCTTCAGCCATGCCCGTGCGTAAGTCCAGTGACGATAAGCGGTTGCTCGCGACATACCCAGCAGCTTTCCGGCCTCCTCGACGGAGAAGTCGGCGAAGATTCGCAGCTTGACCAGCTCGGCCGCTTCGGATTCGTCCTGGGCGAGGACATCCAACGCGTCATTCAAGGCGAGGATCTCTTCGGGGTCGCTGCGCGAGAGCAGATCACGATCGGTCAGTTCGACCCGAGCCATGCCGCCACCATACTTCTCCGCCTTCCGTCGCCGAGCCCGTTCGACCAGGATGCGCCGCATCGACTCAGCGGCCGCCGCGAAGAAGTGGCCCCGCCCATCCCACTGCTGCGGCGACGTCTGATCCACCAGACGGACGTAAGCCTCGTGCACCAGCGCAGTGGCCTGCAGGGTCTGTCCTGGCTGTTCATTAGCCAGCTTTGCCGCCGCGAGTTTGCGTAGCTCATCGTACACCAGCGGCAGCAACTGCTCCGCCGCCGCCGGGTCGCCGTGTTCGATTTTGGTCAGGATGGTGGTGACGTCGGTCATGCCAGCTATTCAAGGGATAAATACCGGCTCGCGCTTCCAAAAACGGAGCCAGCCTTCGGGGCTGGCGGTAACCATGTCGTGCGACTGCGGAAGGAATCCAATGAATCGAACTCTCTCTTCAACAACCAGTGTTCCAACGAGTTCACCGCTTTGGGCATCCCAGAATCGTGCCGTCCCATCGTCACCACCAGTAATCAGTTGAGTGCTATCGGGGGTAAACGCCACTGCGACTGTACGGTGAGCATGGCCACTTACCTTGAACATCAGTCTTTCGTGCATTTCTTCTAACGAATAGACGTGGATCAAGCCGGAACTGAAGTCCTCCTGCAGCGCAAGCAATTGATGGTCGCCTGATATCGCAACTTGCCGCACCCACTCTTCATGCTTTTGCGTCAAAATGTTCGTGAGTTTTCCTTCTTGCAAGCGAGCGATATGCGATCGACCGGCACGACCACGGCGTCCGCCAACGAAGGCACAAATATCATCTGAAAAGGTAACTGCGGAGATCCAACCCTCTTCATCGAACCGTTCTACCGGCTGGAATGATTTAGCAGCGTTGGGCCGCTCAAGCATTTCCAGATCCCAAATTGCAAGGTCGGGTAACTCACCGCAGGTCGCGAGGTACCGACCCTCGGGATGAACGGACAAACTACTGTGCGCATTAACGTAGGGCTCCTCAAATTGGCTCCAGTCGTGTGCATGCCAGTGATACAACTCGGTTCCGCTTCTGGCATCCCAGATGACTGCATCGCCCTTTGCCGATACACCTGCAAGCCAATCTCGTGATTCAACGAAGGCAAGCGCCACGATGCTTTGGCCAACTTTCGTCTCGCAATGACTGGCCCCTGTCGGCCGCCAGATTCGGACCAAGTCTTTTTCCGGATCTCGATGAACGGTCGCGACGAGCTGACTCTTGGAGATTGCGACTGCTGGATCGACCGATTCGGCAATTTTCCACTTTCGTTGAATCTCCCAATACTTACGTGGCCAGACTGCCACTTCGTTGTCGCGCCCACCGGCAAAGATTCGATCGCCATTCGGTGTCAGCAATACAGAAT
>JARFQX010000349.1 GCA_029287555.1 Rubripirellula sp.
CGATGCAACTTCTGCGAGTTGGATGCTGAATCTCTGAGGAGGGGAAAGTCCAGTTTCCCGCCCTTGGCGTCGGCGCGGTTGCTATGTCACCTTTTCGCTACGCGCTCTGATGGCGGGCCTTGCGCAACGTAGGCTACGCGGCAAGCAGTTCTCAAAGGACGGGGTTTTGGCGGTGAGCCCTCCACCCAGACCGGCACAAGGAGACTTGACCGGCCGCCATCCAGGCGATCAGCAGTATCGAGCCGATACGGGCGGTGAGGATGTAGGCATTAGTCTTGGATTCCAACTGTTGTCCCCTGGATCGCGTTTCGAGTAGCCGATCTGCGAACTCTCCAAGACGAACGTCGACCTCGCCCAATGTCGCCAAGGCACGGAGCATTAGCCCGGCGGCTTGTTCGATTCGATCTCTCTGCGGTTCACCGCCGGCGATCTCGGCGGCACGCTCCTGCACTCCGTCGACCGACTCACTGACTTGAGAGACCTGACTTTGCAGATTCACCAGTTTTTCGATCAAGGGTCCTAGCGAAGTCGGATCCACCGGAGCGCCCAATGAGTTTCCTAACTCGAACGCTTGCTCAACGTTCTGAATCGAAGCCGTCGACAGTTGCAGCCACAATTCCGCCTGCTCGAGCCCCTTTGATAGTGCCTCTGTCTTCTTCTCAATCGCCAGTCGGCTCTCGAGTTGCTCAGTCGTCTTCTTCCGCGTGAAATCCTTCAGGCTCTGCTCGACATCCTCGGCTGTCAACTTGGACTCACGGACGCTCGCTTGCGCGTCAAGAATTCGATCTCGCACCTTTCCCAGAGTCTCGTCGATACTCCCGAACGCAGCTTGATTGACCTCGCTTAGTCGGGAACCCGCGGACCAGCTCACTACGGCCGCGGCCACGCAGGCGATCACGCCAATGCAGCCAAGCGAGACAGCCACCAGGGGAAACAGTTTCTTCAACAACATGAGTAAGGCTCATTGGAGCAAGGACCTGGGTACGGCGAGGCTTACGCTGCAATCAAGCGTCAGACTTGCGTGTGAACCAATATCAATCACGAAGTCGGCGATGCTTGGAAGCAGCGGTTGAGCCCCCTCCGCACAGGGAGATTTTGTTCGCCGAGCGGCCGATGCACCCGACGCAGACCAGGGAACGGAATGACAAGATTGCTTAAGGCTCGTCGGATCGCGCGTATTCGAGCAATTTGATCTCACCAGGCCGCCAATCTTTATTGAACCAGGGTTCGAGCGGCCCGTAGAGGCGGAAGATCGTGTTCCAGCCCTTGCCGGGCACGGTCTGGACCCAGTTGCTTTCTTTGCCTTTTGGCGCAGTGGGGCCGAAGTAGATGTCGTAGGATCCGTCGTCGTTCTGGACGACGCCCTTGTCGTTACTCCCGATTGCCGGAAACCGTGCGTCGGTCTGCAGCATCGATCGCGTCTGGTTGTCATACAGTGTAAACGACCAGAAGTCTTGGGCAGGAACGTTTGGCGGAACATGCACCTTGTAGGTCCTGGCTCCGTCGAGCGGATTGCCGTTGGAATCGCGGTAGGTAAAGGCATACTGAGATCCCTTGCCGACGGCCTTCAACGCCATCGCCGGCGTGATTCCGGTCGCGTAGAAATGGAATGCGGCACGGATGTCCTGCAACGACGCACCATCAAGTTCCCACGTGTAAGCGCCGCCCGGGAACGCTGTCTGCCAGTAGCTTTCACCGGGATACCAATAGAACCGTTTGTCACGTGGTTTCGAGATCAGTGTCTTGACCGTGACGGAGCCAGCGTTTGCCGCTGCTTTGAGGATCGCCCGCATCCGCTCGTCCGGCTCGAAGGGCTGGTTCTTGACGATCCCGATGGCGGCGAGGTGCCCCAGGATTTCAGGGTTCACGCCCATCAGCGGTTCGGCCTGAACGACGTCATTGATCTCGTCGTAGATTTTCTCATCCATGCGGTGAATCGTGTTCATGAACTTGCCCGAAGCGTACACGAACTTCATCTCCGGCGGATTGTCCTTCTGTGAAAGCGGATAGATGCGGAACAGTTTCTTGGTATTGTTCACCGCCGTTTCGGTGGATCCATTCTCCTGGTAGCCACGCCAGATGACCCAGTTTCCATAGGTGTTGGTCCGAGCGACATGGTAGCCTTCCGCTACTGGCCCGTCGTATCCCGGCGGAAGCACCAGGAATTTTCCACCCTTACCCTTATCCGGTCCGAGGTTTCCGAAGTCGATCACGTACCGAAACCAGTGATCGTTGATGAATCCAAGCACGTTGGGCGGCGTTTCGATGACCATTGGCTCGTCGCCCATCTGAAGCCACGAAAACATGTAGACGCTGGTCGTGTTGGCAGTCAGAAACAGAGCTTCGGAATCCATCAGCTCTTCAAAGATTACTGCCGTCGTGTTCGCCGGACCGAATTCGAGGATGCCTTTGCGAATGCCATCCATGGATGCGATCTTGGTGCCGTCTAGGAAAGCTTGGTAAGCATGCGTGAAATCGAGCAGGTTATAGACTTTTTGTTCTGACTCGACGTCCGGAACGCCATCAAAGAAATTCAACGCCCCCACACGGGTCTGAACATTGTCCGGAGTCGTGACGCCGTCCGGGATCTCGGTCGTCATTTTCATTTTGGGGATTTCTTGCGCCGACGCCGAACTGGCCGACAAGACAACGGCGAAAGCCGCCACGATTGTTCTCATGTTCTTCAACATTTCTCGTTCCTGACTAAGGTGGTAAATACTTGAGGTGATTGGGAATGTCGCTTTCGGGTAGGCCATGTGAACCTGGCGGCCTTCTTGTCAGGTTTCACCTGGCCTACCGTTCCTTCTTGAACTAGCAGCGGGCCGCGCTAGTTCACGTCCTTCACGGTCAGCGTGATCTTCTTGATGCTACCGGTAAAACGTGTCTTATCGCGTCCGACGCCGATGTCATTGGCGACGGGTGTCTGATTGTCGAGACCAACGTCGGCCGTTTCGTCCGCAGAGAACATCAGGGGCTGAGTCTTCTCGACCCGGCCTTCGGCGACGGACTTTCCATTGACGGAAATGGTGACCTTGCCGCCTTTACCAATGTCTTCCTTCTTTGCGCCCTCATAGGCGAAGTCGAGCACAACGGTTGCGGCCCCTTGGGGAACGGCATTAGCGGATGCGACGGTGAATCGCTCGAGCCCGAGGTAGTTGTAGGTATACACGGGTTTGCCGTCTTTCATGTAAAGACACCAGCCGCCGAAACGTCCGCCCTGAGTGAGAATCACACCATTCGCTCCCCCCTCCGGAATCTCGAGCTCGGCTGTAATCGTCTTGGAGCGATTCTTCACGTTCATGAACGTGTTCTCCAGCATGCCGTCCATTCCGTCGTAG
This sequence comes from Rubripirellula sp., assembly GCA_029287555.1. Lineage (GTDB taxonomy): Bacteria > Planctomycetota > Planctomycetia > Pirellulales > Pirellulaceae > Rubripirellula. Next base: position 3,339 of record JARFQX010000349.1, read on the forward strand.
AGCGTTAGCGAAGTTCGCTCGCCCAAAATGTCTGGGCGGCCGGCCAAGGCAGGATTCATTCGTGCAATCACCCGATCGTCAATCGGCAACGCGTGGTACTTTTCAGCCTCGCTCATGAACAGGGCTCGAAGCTCGGCCAGTTTTTCCGGATGTAGCTTGGCCAGATTGCTTGTCAGGCTGAAGTCCTTGCGAACGTCATAAAGATCCCACTGGTCTGTCTCCAATGGAGGCATATCAACCGTCTGCCAGGGTGCGCGGTGAAGAGTGCGTGCGAGCCAGCCCTCGTGATAGATCGCACGGTTGCCAAACATCTCGAAGTACTGGGTGGTATGTCGTTCCTTGGCTTTGGCATCGTTGAAGGTGTAGAGCAG
>JARFQX010000392.1 GCA_029287555.1 Rubripirellula sp.
AGCGGGAATACTGTGCCACATGCCGCGGTGAACCGTGTAGCGTTTAAAGAACTCGACCAGCACGAATCGAATCGCGATGTACACCAGCATCGCGGCCACCGCCATCGCCTCATTTGAAAGCCCCAAGTCGCGGAATCGATCGATCATCAACATCGGGACCACCGCCGCGAAGAACATACTCGTCTCGCGAAGAGGGATCCCAGAGTCACTGTCCAAGTCGGGAAGCATACCGCTGACCGAGCAGAGCCCTGCCGCCACGATGCCGCTCTCTAACGACATCGCCTGCGTGGTGACGCCCCAATATCCGTAGCCGATTCCGACCAACGTGCTACCGGTAATGTGGGATTTGAAATCGGCCACGGTTCAACAGGGCAGGGGAGAGTGCCGGGCAACACGCGACAATCCAAGGCGTCACCCACGCGAGGAAACCTTTTCCCGAACAAGCCATTCGGTTGCGGTGCCTTGACACAACTCGACGTCTTGCCACAACTCTAATAGGTCATTTCGCCGTTCGACGCCACGTCGATCGATTGCTCTTCGTTCCCGAAGTCCCGATCGCTATAGTCCCTGGCAAGAAGAAACAACGTTGGGACATTGCTAGCAATGTCCCAACGCTCCTTCTCGCGCACCGTGACCACGTTGCTGCAATCGATTCCGTTGATGGCAACGGCAACAACTGAACTTGAGCCGCCCTGCCCCTGCTCTCAATGAACGCCACCTCGATGAACGCGACCTCGAACGTGAGCGCCGGCCCACCGGCAGGTCCCGGGTCAACGGCGAGTCCTTGGTTCAGGTAAGCGATTCGCGGCAGCCCGATCCCTGGCACCGCGTCACTCAACCTTTATCGCCCGTGCATGGAAGCGTCGGATGGAGATTTACGATATCGTGATGATCGTCGTGCTTGCGGGCGCAATGATCTTTGGTGCAATCAAGGGCTTCGCCTGGCAACTCGCGTCGATCGCTTCGATCGTGATCAGCTATGCGGTTGCCTTCAAGTATCGCGAGCCGTTTAGCCAATCGATTGAGGCGGAGCCACCTTGGAATCGATTCCTGGCGATGTTGATTCTGTACATCGGTACGTCGCTCGTGATCTGGGTGGTCTTTCGGATGGTCAGCGGGACGATCGACCGGTTGAAGTTACGTGAATTCGACCGACAAGTGGGGGCGATGTTCGGGCTCGCCAAAGGCGGCCTTTACTGCATCTTGATCACGCTCTTCGCCGTGACACTCATGGGCGACACCGTGCGCACGAAGATCGTGCAGAGCAAGAGTGGCAACTACATCGCGAACGTGCTGCAGCGAAGCGAGGCCGTGGTACCGGCTGAGATCCAGGACGTGGTCCAACCGTATCTCGAACGCTTCGACCGTCGATTCCAACAACCGTTAGATTCCGACGGATCGTCTCAGACGCCGTGGATATCCGCTGGGACGACTTTCGAATCGGATTCCGCGTCGGCGGGCTCAACTTCCTCCCATCCCGCGACTGGTCTTGCGGCAACGCCCGGATTCGGAGGACTGAGCCAGAACGTTGGTGGACCGAACACCGGCGGGTCGGGAGCCTATCAGCCACCGCCCAGTTGGCAGGGGCAATCGCCCAGTTGGCAGGGGCAATCGGCGGCAGGCAGAGGAGGCGCGGTTCCGGATCCCAACTCTGGTCGTTGGCTCGCGCCTCAGCAAGCTCAACAACGTTCGTGGAATCAGCTTCAACGGTAGTGTCACGGCAGCCCCTGATCAGGCTCGGCGCGATCGCATCACGACGTCGACTGGAACGCCGACAAAAGTTCGAAGCGTCGAGAGCACGACGGGGAAGCGTCCACTCGGCGGGAAGGCGAAATGCTCTAAAACCCGGGAAACAGGCGGATCGAATACAACATAAGGGGCATTATCGGACGTTGCAGAAGTGGACTTTCTGCCGATAACGCCACTGCGATAACGCACTTGTCCAAAGGCTCATGACATCCGTTGAACCGACATCGAACAGACCGATATCGAATCAGCCGGCCGCTTGGGGCGATTCCAAGAAGACTCCGATGCGGCGGAACTTTTCATAGCGCTGATCGACCAACTCGTCGGGCGTCTTGCTTTCCAGATCAGTCAGTGCCCGGGAGAGATAAGTCTTCAGACGGGACGCCATTTGATGATGGTCACGATGGGCTCCACCAAGCGGCTCGTCGAGAACATCATCGACGACCCCGAGTCTTAACAGATCCTTGCTGGTGAACCGCAATGCGGCAGCAGCTTTGGGCGCGTGTTCGTGGCTCTTCCACAAAATTCCGGCACAGCCTTCCGGGCTGATCACGCTGTAGTAAGCATGCTGTAGCAACGCGACGCGGTCGCCGACGCCGATGCCAAGTGCTCCACCAGATCCACCTTCACCGATCACAACACATATGTCGGGCGTGCGGAGCCGACTCATCTTGAACATGCTTTCGGCGATGACCTGGGCCTGGCCTCGTTCCTCGGCCCCGATTCCCGGATAGGCCCCCGGCGTATCGATGAAGCAGATCAGCGGCAAACGATACTTTTCCGCCAATCGCATCTTACTCATCGCTTTGCGATAACCTTCGGGGTGCGCGCAACCGAAATGGCACGCGGCTCGCTCTTTGTAGGTGCGGCCCTTTTGATGACCGATCACGAGCACCTTGAAGCGATCGAGCTTGGCAAACCCGGCCAGCATGGCACGATCGTCACCAAAGTGTTTGTCGCCGTGCAATTCAACGAACTCGTCGAAAGCCAGGTTCAAGTAGTCGCGTGTGTAAGGCCGGTTCTTGTGTCGGGCGACTTGCACGGTTTGCCATGCGTCAAGCGATCCATAGGTTTCGCGCAACTGCTTGACCAGACCGAAACGCAGTTCACGAATCTGGCTTTCCATCTCCTCACTGCGCTCGGTCTGCCGTTCCAAAGACGCAATCCGACTCTCGAGCTCGGCGATGTCACTTTCAAATTCAAGTCCCGGACCGGCACTCATATCTAATCGTCTACTCTCAAAATGTGAAAAAGATGATCGAGCCGCGGATCGGTCACACGCCTCGAACGGAGCCATCCGCCATCAGCATTCGCGCCATCGGGCTCGCTCCTCCGTGTCGTGACTCGACGTGTCACGCCGGTTGTGTCACGACTCACTGTCGAGTCCCGCGGTGTTGCCCTTGATGATCATGTCTTCGGCTCCTTTGATCCCCGGCATGCTGTCGAAGACACTGACCTCGGGCTTACGGGGCCGCTTCTTAAAGATTTCCACAGCACGAAACATTTTCAAAAACTCCCACATCGACGGCGGCCGATTTTCGGGCTTCTTTGCCATCATCGACTTGATCAATTCGGAAAAATCTCGAGTCACGTTGTCGTTGTAAGCCGCTGCGGCGGGAATCGATGCCGAGAGATGCTTATTCAACAGATCGTTTGGGTTGTCACCTGTAAACGGTGGCTTGCCCGTGCAGAGCTCGAAAAGCACGCAACCGAAGGCGTAGAGATCCGTCCGCTCATCACAAACCTTGCGGCGAATCTGCTCGGGTGCCATGTAGCTGCGTGTTCCCTTGGCGACCCTGGCGCGATGAAAGAGCTTTGCGAGCCCGGACTTCTTCTTCTGGGCGATAGTGAAGTCGATCAGTTTGACGGTTCCATCGCGGCTCACCAGAAAGTTGTCCGGTTTGATATCGAGATGAATCCAATTCTTGGTGTGCATATAATAGAGTCCTTCGGCCGCCTGCTCGATAATCTGGTGAAGCATGAAGGCGAGTGACTCCGGACCGCGGCGCAGCGCCTGCTTCATGTTCAACTCGCTGAACAACTCAAGCACCAGCATCGGGCGTCCGCTATCCTCGCGATACTCCAAGATCTTGATGATTCGCGGGCTGCTTAGATCCTTTGCCACGTTGTACTCGTGCTTAAGCAACGCGATCTCACCTTTATTGCTGGCGAGCGACGGCTTCAATACCTTCAGCGCGTACCGCTCTTTCGTGTTTTCCTCGACGGCTTCCCAAACCTCGGCGGTGCTGCCCACCCGAATGAGTCGAGTCAAGCGATAGGGTCCCAGGAAATCGCGGGTCTTGGTCATGATTGAATTCAAGTGCGTTGAACGGAAACGGATCGTCGGGGGACGAATCAGAGCAATACCCGCCGGTGACAATTCAACATGATAATTGAAGGCCTCACCACCCCGGTAGATCAGATGCCCGCTCGCCGCCTGACCCCGTCCGATCAATGGCGGGAAACCGCCCGCATCAGGTCGAGGCAGCGAGCCTCGCAGCGTTCACTCCCCCCGTCGAGCCTGACCTCCAACGTCTTCCCCAGCGAGAATTTGCTCGTAGAGCCGACGAATCAGACGGGTCATCGTTTGGTGGCGAAACCGGTCGGTAAAACGGCGCTGCCCTTCCCTGCCCATCCGCATGCGGCTCGTCGCATCGCCGGCCAGTTGGATCAGCGCCGCGGCCAAACCCTCGGTATCCCCCGGATCGACGAGGAATCCGGTCTCTCCCGAGATGGTCACCTCACGCGCGCCGTCGACATCGTAGCTGACCACGGGGCGACCGGCGATTAGCGCCTGTGGCAACGCGCGGGCGAGACCTTCTCGATAGGAAGTGTGAACCAGCGCATCGATCGCGCCGATCATGGCAGGCACTTCACTCGGTGGCACCAGTCCGGAGAAAACGAAGTGGTCCTGCAAACCAAGCTCCGCAATTTGCTTGGTCAATGACTCTCGGAGGATTCCCTCGCCGACCAGCAGGAATCGCACCTGGGGACATTCCTTCACCACGCGCTGCGCCGCAACGATCAGGTCATCGTGGCCCTTGAGATGGAACAGTCGAGCGATCTTTCCGATCACGATTTGATCATCGGTGAAACCAAAACGGGCCCGCGCGATCGCTCGGTGCTCATCGGCGGCCAGGAAGGGATCGACATCCATCCCGCTGTAGATGGTCGTGAACTTCTCGGGCGAAGCAACGCCGGCTCGCACCATCAATTCGGTCATCGCATCGGCCACGGATATCATTCGGTGACATCGCTTTGCCGCCCACCGTTCGCAGCGACGAAAGAAGTCGCGAGCCGCCGCGGACTGATACGGATGAAAGGGCGCCCCATGTACCGTATGCACGACGGCGGGAACATCAAGACCCCACGCTACGTGCCGTCCGATCATTCCCGCCTTGGCGCTATGCGTGTGCACCACATCCGGTTGGAAGTCTTTTATCACATCGCGAATCGCTCCGCTGGCACGCCAATCCCGAAGCGGATGAATCTCGCGGCGCAGACTCGGCAGCAGGCGTATCGGCAACTCCCCTGCCCTACCTCCCCGCAGCAAGTCGCCTTCCGGTCCGATCGCAGGGCCCGTGATCAACAACACGTCGTCGCCATGGAGGCGGATCAAGTCCAAGCAGTTCAGTAGCGTATTTTCCTGCGCCCCGCCGATGATCATCCGGGTGATGATATGTGCAATGCGCAAGTGTCGCCTCTCAGCTTGAACGCCCGACCATTTCGTTCGGTCGGGCAATGGAGCCCTGGCGGTGGCAGGTCAACGTCCCGCACCCAGGCAGGGGCTCCGACGAACGTGGTTCGCCATGCCAGAACGGTTCTAAGCAACGAGCGGCCAAATGGTTCACCAGCCGGGACAGACGATGCCGCCAAACCGATCGCAAAGGCCAGCAAGCACTCCCCTGCCCTGCTCCTTCGAACTCGTCGGACAACGGTTCCATCGCGTCTCGATCACGATCCAAACGAGAAACAGCGTTTCACCCCATGGCGAAACGCTGCAGCGAAAGAGTTTGCTCGGCGGCGAGATCACGCGCCGAATTCAATTCGGCGATAGCCGAGTTGCTCTTGCAGGCGATTGACAATCGACGTGTGCATCTGGCTGACGCGTGACTCAGAGAGATCTAGGGTCGCGCCAATCTCCTTCATCGTCAGTTCTTCGTAGTAGTAGAGGATGATAATCAATCGTTCGTTTCGATTGAGCCCCTTGGTGACCAGTCGCATCAGGTCGTTCTTTTGGACGCGACGTGTGGGATCCTCGCCCTTCTTGTCCTCAAGAATGTCGATTTCTCGGACATCTTTGTAGCTGTCCGTTTCATACCACTTCTTGTTCAGTGACACGACACCGACGGCGTTGGCGTCGGATTGCATCTTTTCGACCTCTTTGATGGGCATCTCAAGATGCTCCGCGAGCTCCTGGATGCTGGGAGCTCGCCCGAACCTGGTCTCGAGCGTCTTCTTCGCTACCGCCAACTTACTGGCCTTGCTTCGAACCAAGCGCGGAACCCAGTCCATGGTCCGAAGCTCGTCCAGCATCGCCCCTCGAATCCGAGGCACGCAGTAGGTTTCGAACTTGACTCCACGATCCATGTCGAAGGCGTCGATGGCGTCCATCAAGCCAAAGATTCCCGCGCTGATCAGGTCGTCGAGCTCGACGCCATCGGGAAGACGCTGCCAGATTCGTTCACCGTTGTAGCGAACCAACGGCATGTAACGCTCAACCAACCGGTTGCGGAGAGGTTCGTACTGCGGCGAATCCTTGCTGAGCTTTTTGAATTCGTTCCAAACCTGCAGGATTTCGTCGTCGGCTGTGGCTGTCGCTGCCATCCAATCCTCCGTGATAGTTAATAATGAAGCAGCATCTTGCTACCCAGTCGGCGACCCGGTCGCCCCGGCCGCTGCACTTCAAGCGTTGCGGCACACGCAGCTTCCATGCTTGCGCGAACCACTCCGCCATACTCGTCACCGAATCGCTCATGAACTTCCGTGTTCACGATTCCGATGACGATTTTTCTTCCTCGCCTCCCGCGTCAACCAGACCATCACGGTACCATTCGACGCGAGCGCGATATTTCCGTTCCAAAGAATCACGAATCAAGTAATCCGCAATCCATCCCGCCACGAACCCGATGCCGGAGAACACAACCAACGCGATGATCGCTTCCTGGGCCACACTGCTGGCAAATTCGCCCAGGATCGCGCCGCGAAGGCCGACCAGTCCCATGGCAAGTGCGCCCAACGAAACGGCATAGCTTCGTAACAAGGCTGGTTCTTTAAGGCTCGAACGTGACGGCTACATTTCTCCCAGGTTGAGCAATCCGTCTTTACAAAACATTCTTCAAGTAAGTTTCGTTCAGCACGAGACGGCCCTAATCCGGATATCGGATATTGCCGAGCCCGGCTTGAGCCGAACACACCAAATATTTCTTGCTGCAGAGATCGATTCATGCGGCATCCAGTTGCGGTACCATGACTTTGGCGGGCAGTAAACGCGACAGCAGGCTCTCGGCGTCGGCCGTCGTGATGTCGTCGGGCACCTGTTGGCCGTTGGTGAGGTAACTGAGCGGTACGCCCTCGGAGTGATCACTGGCCACAACCGCCGAGATCACCGCCGCCGTCTGGGACGTTTCATCCAACTTCGTCAGGATGGCAGCCGTGGGTCGCACGGGAGCAAATCCTCGCAAAGCGGTCTCAATCGACGTTGCGGAACTCGCGCAACTGAGAACGAGATGAGTCTCGTCCGGCTGGGCACTGCGCAACAGTTCAACCAGCTGATCGATTCTGGCGTCGCTTCGGGGACTGCGTCCCGCCGTATCGATCAAGACCAAGTCAAGGTCGCCGAGCCGATCGAGTGCCGGTCGCATCTGCTCTGGTTTTTCGACGACCTCCATCGGCAGGTCCATGATTTCGGCGTAGGCCCGAAGTTGCTGCACCGCGGCAATTCGAAAGGTGTCGATGGTCAGCAAGCCGACGCGGCGACGCGCCTCGATGCGGAACCCGGCCGCCAGTTTCGCCACCGTGGTCGTCTTGCCGACTCCCGTTGGCCCCACCAAGGCAACCACTCGGCGGTCACCGACTTGGGTTCGTATCGGGCTGCCGATTCTCAGTTCCCGCCCGACCGTTCGCTGCAGGTGCTCCAGCCACGGTGTGCCCCGTCCCGATGCATCGCCCATGCTCGCCGCGAAGCTGATGGTTGCATCAATCCAGCGTTGGGCGGTCGTGGGTCCGACTCCCGAATGAATCAACTCCTCTCGATAGGCCTGCAACTGAAGGGGAATCCCGGTTGAATCCTCATGTGTGGCGTTCACCGAACCGCAAACCGATGGAGCGGCGACGCCCCGGTGGGAAGCCACGCGTGAATCGGTCTCCCGCTGACGCCGCTCTTCGCGGGACTCGATCACGGGAAGACCACCGGTATCTTTCAACCCCGCGGTGACCTCCACGTACGTTCGTCCCAGCCAGCCCATCCATCCATCGCGAACCTGCCTGGTGTGCAGCACGGAGGCATCCGGGCCCATCTGGTGACGGATCTGTTCCAGGGCGTCTTGCAAGCTTGCGGCTCGAAAGGTGCGAATGTGCATGGGACTGACTGAAGGGCTGATGGCTGGTAACTGATTTGGACAGCAAATGGCGTTGCGGATCTACTGGTCGCTGATCACGCCGTACGACTCGATCTGCGTGTCCTGTGTGATTTCATTGAAAGACAGTACGCGTAAGCGGGGAATAGATGCGACAGTGAGCTGGCGTAAACCGGGCCGAATCCTCGGACTGACCAAGACCACGGGGGCATGACCTGCCGTAACAAGCTTCTTAACGCCTTCTTGAATTCTCTCGCAAGTGAGGTCTATCGCCTGCGGACTCATCCGCACGAATAATCCTCGCTCATTGTGCTCCAAACCTGCGGCGATTCGATCCTCCATCGCCGGATCCAGAGCCAGCACGTGCAGTCGCCCTTGGGCGTCCCGATAGCGAGTGCTGATGGTCCGCGCCAACCGATGCCGAACGTACTCGCAGAGCCAAACGGGGTCTTTCGTCCGCGGGGCAAAGTCGCCGAGCGTTTCGAGAATGATGCCCAGTTGACGAATCGGAACATCTTCCTTGAGCAAAAGGTGCAACACCTGCTGCACTTCGCTGATCTTCATGACGCCCGGGATCAATTCCTCCACGACCGTCGGCGAGATCTCTTTGAGTTCATCGATCAAGTGTTTGGTAGCATCACGCGATAGCAATTCATCGGCGTGTCGCTTGGCGAGTTCTTGCAGGTGCGTGGCCAGCACGGCTCCGGGTTCGACCGTCATGTATCCGTAAATGGCGGCCTGCTCCCGCCGGGCAGGATCGATCCAGACGGCCGGCTCACCGAACGTCGGATCGCGCGTCGCGTCCCCCTCGACCACTCCCGTCGTGTGGCCGCTGTCAATCGCCAACAATCGGCCCGGGATCAAACTGGATCGCGCCAAGGGATTACCTTGAATCCGGATCTCGTACTCGAGCTCTCCGAGACTCATCTCGTCCCGAACCCGTACTTTGGGAAGGATGATCCCGAGATCCGTTGCGATGGTGTTGCGAACACCGGTGATACGTTGCATCAAGTCGCCGCCGCGCGCCGGATCCGCCAAGCCAAGCAATCCCAAGCCGATCGAGATTTCCATTGGATCAATGGTCAGGTAATCCTCGACCCGCTTCGGAGGCGGCGCCGCGGCATCCGCCCGTTCCGTCTCGGCCCGCACTCGCTCCTCGTCCTGACGGCGAGTCGTATGCCGATTCATGACCACCGCCAGGCCGACGCAACCGGCTCCTAGGGTCGCCATCGGAACGGCGGGCAGATTAGTCATGATCAGCAGCATCAGGAATCCGCCGGCAACCGCCAAGGCCTTCGAATTTCCCAGCAATTGTTGCAGGAACTGGACGGGTAGATTCGCCTTCTTCGCGCTGCGTGTGACGAGGAGGCCCGCAGCCAGCGAGATCAAGAGGGCCGGTACCTGGCTGACAAGACCATCGCCAATCGTCAGTTTTGTGAACAGGGCAGCCGCTTGCGGAATGGACATTCCCGCGTGCATCCAACCGATGTATAGACCGCCAATGACGTTGACGATGGTGATTATGATGCCAGCGATCGCGTCGCCGCGGACAAACTTGCTGGCACCATCCATCGCTCCATAGAAGTCGGCTTGAGCACTGATCTCCTCGCGGCGACTCTGCGCCTGCTTTTCATCGATCAGTCCCGCGTTCAGATCGGCATCAATCGCCATTTGCCGTCCGGGCATCCCGTCCAGGGCGAATCGTGCGGCTACTTCGCTGATGCGCGTGGCCCCTTTGGTGATCACAATGAACTGGATCAGTACGATGATCACAAAAATGATCACGCCCACTTCGATCCGATCGCCCGCAACAAACTCGCCAAAGCTCTGAATCACGCCACCCGCCGCATTCATGCCCCGAGTGTCGGCACCGGTCAGAATCAATCGCGTCGTCGCGACGTTCAGCACCAATCTTGCCAACGTGGTGGCCAGCAGGAGTGACGGGAAGATGCTGAACTCAAGGGGCGTCGCCACGTAGACCGTTGTCAATAGAACTATCACGCTAACCGTGATGTTCGTTGCCAGCAACAGGTCCATCAGCGCGGGCGGCAACGGAACCAGGATGACCACCAGGCAACCGATGATGCCCAGGGGCAACACCAAATCACGATAGCGCATCAATAGATTCATGGCCCTTCCTGTGCCACGCGCAAAACGAAGGTCAGTCCGTCGGAGCTGACCTAATTCTTCCTCGGGGGCACCGTAGCGAAAAAGCGAGACGCCGGTCTAGAGAGGAAGCCTGCGCGGGCGAGACAGTTTCACGGGCCGTTTCATGCATTCACTCCGCGGTTGGCGGCTCGCTGGAGCGAAGTTTCACGAGGGCGGTTTCATGCTGATCAGCTCAGGGCTTGATAGCTCGGCACTGCTGCAAAGACGCGGTGATGTTCTTATCCGAAAAGTAAGGATCCTCACTCTTCGCCGCGTAAGCCGCCAATGCGTCGGCCAAACGCTTCGTCGCCCCGGCAGTTCCCGGGCGGTCGAAAAAGTTCAACAACTCGTCGGGATCACTCTCATAATCGAAGAGCCACGGTCGATCGTTGGCCGACAATACCAACTTGTAACGGTCGTCGATCGCCGCCACCCAATTCGCCCTGGTTCCGGCATTTCTCAGGAACACGATGTCATCGCCGCGACTCCCCAGCCCTTCCCCGCCCTCGAGTCGATTGGAAAGATCGCGTCCCTGCATCGCGGACTGGTGCGAAACGTCCGCCAATCCGAGCAAGGTAGGTGTGACATCAACCGTCCCGACGGGTCGCGAGTAGACATGTCCCCCACGAAGTCGTTTGGGGTATCGAATCAACATCGGCACACGAGCTGACCCCTCGTAAGGATTCCCCTTGTTGAGCCGATCGTGTTCGTAACACAAATCCCCGTGATCGGAAGTCATCAACACGATCGTCGATTCCAACTCGTTGTCCTCCTCGAGCGCTTGCAGCAGACGTCCAACGTTGTCGTCGATGCACTTGACCATGCCGAAGTACAGACTCATCTGTTCGCCACGAAACACCGCATGATTCTTGCCACCGCCGAGCCATCCAGGACTCGGCAAGTCATCTCGACCGTAGGTGCGTGGGGCGAGGAATCGCAGATGGTTAAACATCCGATCGTATGGTGCTCGAACCGTATTGGGGCCGTGAGGATCGGGGTAACTCACGACAGCGAGAAATGGCTTGTCTTTGGATTGACGCATCCACTCGATCGTGCGATCGGTCAGAAAATCGGTCGAGAACGACTCTGCATTGGCTCCGTCCACGGCATAGCTTGGTTGTCCGCGGTTGTCTTTCGCAGCGACCGCCGGACCGTCGGCCTCCATCGCGAACTTCTTCCAGTGACCACGATTGAACATGAAGGTCTTGTGTTGGAATCCGCCATCGATCTTCGGAGCCCACTCCGGTTTGCCCGTCCCACCAAGATGCCACTTGCCAACGAATCCCGTGCGATAGCCGTGATCATTGAGAATCTTGGGGAGCGTCGGCACGTCGGACCGCAACACCAGATTGTTGGTGGGAACACCAGTCTCGTGCGGATAGAGTCCCGTGATCATTGCAGCCCGGCAGGGCGAACAGACCGGTGCCGTCGCGTAGGCTCTCGTGCAAATGATTCCCTCGCGCGCAATCCGGTCGAGATGCGGCGTCTCGACGATCGAACCGGGACCCCACATCTCCGCCTGTTCCGGCGGCAACTGTTCCCGATAACAGCCCAGTGTTCGGAAATTGTGTTCGTCGGTGATGATCAGCAATATATTCGGCGCCCCGTCGGCCGGTAACACCGCCGACCAGGAAACGATCGCTAGCAGGACCACGCCGAGTCGGCTGCAGACGCCCATACTGGCAGCACGCGTCAACGCCGATCGAAAACATGCACGGGAAGCTTTCATCGCCCTAAACTCCAATCGATCGCGTTAACAAGTAGTTGGGGTAAGACACCTTGTTTGAAATCATCGACGTGCCCCAAGGAGGTGTAGAACGATTTCCCACCGTCCTCGCGCCGAAACGTCCACGCCACTGGCTCACTGGCGTGGCCCGGCACCTCGCCATGAAGCAATACGATCGCTCCGTCGGCCAGGGGTGAGACCCGGTACAGCGAACCTCCCGAGGGGAACGATTTCCGCCTCGGGATCTCATCGATCAGCCGCGCCGAATCTGCAGGCAGGTCATCAGCGACGTTGATCGACACCTTGAGCGAGTTGCCGTAGTGATTGGTGTAGTTGCCACCAAACACCTGGCGATCGAACTCGGGCCACACCGCTCGGCCCTCGGGCGGTCCCGAGTTGCGAAGCGCAAAGGCGTGACTGGCGGTGCGTATCCCGATCACCGGCTTTCCCGATGCAACGTAGCGACGGATCCGATCAAGCTGCTCGCTCGGCAACGTTCTGCGACGGACGCTGACCAACAGGACGTCCGCTGATTCGATCGCTTCAATTCCCTCAAGCCGATTCGGATCGCGAGCGTCCGCAAAGACGAAGGTGGTCGTGCAATCCTTCAATCGCTCGGCAGCGAACGCAGGGAGCGATTCGTCTGTCTGATATTCCTTCTCCGCAATCAACATCACCACATGCGGTCGATCGGACCAGACCACCGCCGGCCACGCAATCGCCAACAGCAACATCCAAAACAAGCGGATCGACCGATGCGACATCAGCTTTGACCTCGAAAAGAGGAACTGTTCTAAAGGGGACGCACTGGCTGCCAACGCGGTTGGATCGTCGCAACACCAGATGGCTCCCAACGACTTTCGCGTCCGGCCGTCTCGGTACTCAGTCGGTCGATGCAGACAGGTGTCGCAACATCAAAACGCCCTGAATGTTTCGGATGGCATCAAGCGTCTCCTCTGTGATTCCGCCGTCCAAATCGATAATTGTATACGCTATTTCGCCACGCGACTTGTTCAGCAGGTCAGCGATATTCAAGTTGGCTTCGGCAAGGATCGTCGAGATTTGACCCACCATGTTGGGAACGTTGGCATTGGCAATGGTGATGCGGCTGCCTCCGTTGCGGGGCATGATCGCCTCAGGGAAATTCACTGAGTTGCGTACCGTCCCATCCTCGAGGTAATCGCGCAGGCTATCTGCCACCATCATGGCGCAGTTAATCTCCGCCTCTTCGGTGCTGGCTCCCAGATGCGGAAAAGCGAGAACTTTCGGGTGCGCCAAGGCCGCCCCGGTGGGGAAGTCGCAGACATAAGCGTGCAGCCGCCCGCTGTCCAAGGCCGCTAGTACCGCTTGTTCGTCGCAAATGCCGCCGCGCGCCATGTTCAAAATGATCCCACCCTTGGGCATCATCTTGATCCGCTCGCCGCTGACCAGTCCGCGAGTGGCATCGACAAGCGGCACGTGAACCGAGACCGCATCGCACCGAGAAAAAAGGTGGTCCACGCTGACCGCCTGCTCAACGCCGCTGGAGAGTTGCCATGCACTTTGCACGGAAATCAGCGGGTCGTAGCCGACGACCTTCATACCCAGTGACAAGGCCGCATTGGCGACTCGCAGCCCAATCGCTCCCAGACCAATCACGCCGAGCGTCTTGGAAGGAAGCTCCGAGCCCACGAAGTTCTTCTTTCCCGATTCGACCGCCGCCGAGATCTCGCTGTCATCGCCCTGTAGCTGCGAGGCAAATTTCATGGCGGCGGGAATGGTCCGAGACGCCATCAACAATCCGGCCAGCACCAACTCCTTGACCGCATTGGCGTTGGCACCCGGAGCATTAAAGACCGGTACACCTCGCGCCGTCATGGTATCGACCGGAATGTTGTTGACGCCCGCCCCCGCGCGGCCGATTGCGGCGACGGTTGCGGGAATCTCCATGTCATGCATCTTGTACGAGCGGACCAGGATGGCATCCGGGTGGCTGATCTCCGAAGCAATCTCGTAGCTCTCGCGTGGCAGCCGTTGCAGGCCTTGCACCGAAATGTTGTTCAGCGTGAGGATCTTAAACATGGAAGCATCTGGTCGTCGGGAAGAGTGATGGAAACTGTCTTGCTCGAATCGCTCATCACGGGCAATCGAGCCGTGAAGCCATAAGGGGTGGCTTCATCGAGAATGCAGGAAATACCACGACGCCGCTACGAAGGCGTACCGGACCAAGGCAGCGGTTTCGGGTGAGCCGATGACCGGGAAATACCTTCGGGAAATCGACTTACGAAGTCGCCTCAACCGTTCTTGGAAACGAAATCCTTCATGAAACTGGCCAGCGTCTCAACTCCCTCGCGAGGCATTGCGTTGTAGATGCTGGCACGGATTCCGCCGACACTGCGGTGCCCCTTCAAGCTGTCGAGATCGTGCTCGGCGGCTTCGGAGATAAACTTGGCCTGCAATTCGTCGCTGGGAAGATTGAATGTCACGTTCATTTGCGATCGGCAATCTGCCTTCGCGTGTCCTGTGTAGAACCCGGGATTCGCATCGATGATGTCGTAGAGAAGACCGGCCTTCTCGCGGTTTGCTTTCTCCATCGCGGCCAATCCTCCGATGTCATCGGCAAGCCAATGCGCAACTTTGCCCAGCACATAGATGGCAAACGTCGGCGGCGTGTTCCACATCGAGTTCGCCTCGGCGTGATTCTTGTAGTTGAGATACCCGGGCAGGGAGTCACTTCCCCTTTCGATCAAATCCTTGCGTATGACCACGACTGTCACTCCGGCCGGGCCCGCATTCTTTTGGGCACAGGCGTAAAGGATTCCATACTTGTCCACCGCCAGCGGTCGAGACAGAAAATCACTCGACGAATCACAGACCAGTGGAACGGATGCGGGACATTGCGGCTCGCTGCCGAACTGGACGCCCTGAATCGTCTCGTTGCTGCAGTAGTAGAGATAGGCCGCATCGTCCGGAACGCTGTAATCCCCAGACGGCGGAACATGATTGAAATTGGATTCCTTACCGCTGTAGGCGATCGACACATCGCCCTCCTTCTGGGCTTCCTTGATCGCTTTGGTGCTCCACGATCCGGTCACCAGATACTGGGCGGTCTTTCCGCTGCCCCGCAACAAGTTCGCCGGAATCATCGAAAACTGCAGCACCGCGCCTCCCTGCAAGAACAACACGGCATAGTCATCCGAGATGCCAAGCAACCGACGGAGCGTAGCCTCGGCATCCTCGGCAATCTCGACGAACACCTTGCCCCGGTGGCTCAGCTCCATCACCGAAGCGCCTGCCCCCGGGTAACAAAGCACTTCTTCCTGGACCTGCTGCAAAACAGGAAGGGGCAAAGCGGCGGGACCAGCCGAAAAGTTGAAGACGCGGTGGGCAGTCGCGGTGGCACTCATCGTTGTGCGATTCCTGGAGTTTTCCGAGGTCTGTGTGAGGGGGTGTCGACGCGTCGTAAGCCGGCCGACGCGAACCGAAACATCAGCGAGCAGGCGATTGTAAGCTTGACGCGATGACTGCGGAAGGTTCCCAATTCCGACCCCCGGCGCGACCTCTCAGCGGCCAAGTCCCAGCTCTCAGCGGCCAAGTCCCAGGCGTCGAGCCTCGCTTGCCAGGACAAAACCGGAGGGAATCAGACCGATAGGATGGCCCCCATTGCTGCCGCTCTAGCCTGCCGCTCCGGGCGGTCGTGGCGAGGCAGGCCGACGGGCTTCAGAAGCCAAACTCTCGCATCCAGCGATCGACGTCCCGATCGTCCACCAGCTCCGGGCCGCTCGATTCCGCCGAAACTCCCCTGCCCTGCCCCGGTTCACCTCTGCCCTGGCCTAGTTTCCCCTGCCGGCCCTCACCCTTTCGTCGCCGGCCGCCGGCAAGCCCGATCACACCGTCGAGGAACTCGTCCAACCACGGCTGAGAATCGTAGATCGCGCACCCCCGGCGAGTTGCCGCCGTTTGCACTCGATGATCGCTTGAAACAACCGCGAGGGTCTTGGGAGACGAGTTTGCCAAGATCAGTTCTTCCAACAGGTCGTCCGCTTCGGGATAACCCACGGCGAACTTCACTTCCACACCACCGAATTGGGATTCACTCGGTCGATCCCGCGGTGGATCCGCCGCGTCGAATACGACGCACGTGCGTCGGTGCAGCTTCTCATCGATCCCTCGGACCAATCGATCGATCAATCGCATCCGCTCACGCTCCAACCATCGATCGTCTCGGCCGCGACTTGGAGGAGCCACCGGCGCGATCAAGTTGTATCCGTCGATTAAGAGGAGCAGAGAAGACAAAGGATGGTCCCGCCAACGTTATTCCAGTCAGTCGATGTTTTGGAGCACGCGAACGTCTGGCCCAGTGTAAAAACTGTAGGCGGAATACCCGAGTACGCCCAGCGCTAGAATCGCAACAAGTGTCAATCCGATCATCTTCAGCCGGTTTGGTTCGGCGACACCCGCGGATGAGAAACGCTTGGTGAGTGAGCGACGAGCATCGGATGATCGGCCGAGTCGTTTGGGCGCGGCCGACCCCGCTTTAGGCTCTGCCCTGCTCTTTTCGCGCAATGAACCGTTGACATCCGTCGCCTCGGATGACGGCGTCGACTCACCAGATCGGCGGCCCCGACCCGGGTCCCCAGCGCTGGATGGCGCGGCCGTCGTTGATGGAACGGGCAAAGGATCATCGAAGGCATCATCGAACAGATCGAGGTCTCCATCCACTTCGATGGTGTTCTGCGCCTCCTCTGAATTCTCGGTGTCCGAGGAGACCGCAAGGCTGGACGTTCGGATGTGCTCGTAGCGACGTTCTCGATCCTCGTCATCCTGGGTCTCCAAGAACCCCGCGATATCGACATCATGCCAGGCTTTTCCCACGGGCATCGAATCGGCCAACTGTCGCTCGGCCCGAGGCGCATCGCAGGTCGATGCCGAACGTCCGAATTCAATCCGAAAGACCACCTTGCCGCAACGAAGCATGTCCCCGTGCCGAAGGACCGTCCAAGTCTTCGTTCGAATCCGCAAATCGTTGACACGCGTTCCGGCCGCACTGTCGAGATCAAAAACCCGTAATTCTGTCTCGTCTTGAAAAAGCAGGCAGTGCCTTCGGCTGACCGATCGGCTCTTGGGGCGAATCTGACATTCGCTGTGCCGCCCGACCATGTAATAGCCGAATTGCAACGGCGCCTCGCGCCCGGCCCGGCTGCCAACCGCCAAGATCAATCGGGCCGTCGCGGCACCACTTGTCGCGCCGCTGCTGGTCGCGCCGCTGCTGGTCGCGCCGCTGTTTGGGGTATCCATCATGTTGGTCGTCGATGCCACCGCGGGGTACGCAATTTGTGGTTGGTTAGTCGTGAATGATGAACACTTGCCGACCGTCGTCTTGCTCGATGGACTTAATCTGCGGGGCCACGCTCGGCGAAGGCCTGGTCAAGGAGACAACCCCCATCCCCAAGACGGCAACGAGAGCCAACACGGCGACGGTCAGCCCCACACCCAACAACAATTGCTGGTTTCCTTCGCTGCGAGAATTCGTATTCGTCGAACCGGTCCCCTTGAACTTTGACAACCGAGCAGGAACCGGCACGGTCGGGGTCGGCATCGGAACCGGCTTGGCGGGCGCCGGGCCGGTCCCCAGATCAGGCGGCGGCAGCGACTCAAAGTCAAACTCGTCCACTTGCACAGCGAAGGCAACGTCTCCGCTGGAAGACATCGAACTATCATCGACCGTTGCCTGGTAGGTTGCGCCATCAACGACCGTGTCACCAGCAGGGATGACTTTGTGTCCTTGGCGACGAGTCGATTGACCACTTGCGCCTGCCAGTCGTTCCAAGTGTGCAAGCAACTCGGAAGCCGACTTGGGACGATTATCCGGACGCTTCGCCATCATACGAGCGACAAGATCGGCAACCGCTGCGGGGCAGTCGGCGCGCAGCGAGCGAATCTCGGGAACGGGCGCCGTCTGGTGCTTCGCCAGTCGCTGAAATGAAGTGCCTTCGAAGGGAGATCTCCCCGACAACAGGTAAAAGAGGGTGCAACCGAGGGAATAGATGTCGGCGCGGGCGTCGACACTGGCGCTGTTGAGTGCCTGTTCCGGAGCGACAAAATCGGCCGTCCCCATGAGGCGCTGCTTCTCAAGTTCACCTTCGCCCGCCCAGCCGATTCGGGCCAGGCCCAAGTCGCTGACTTTGACGATCCCGTCGGTTCGCATCAACAGATTGGAAGGCTTGACGTCACGATGAATGATTCCCCGCTCGTGCGCGTGGGCAAGGCCTTCGGTGGCCTGAATGAGAACGTCAAGGGCGTCGGCTATCGACATCGGACCGTCGCGGTGGACGGCGTATTGCAGATCCACGCCATCGACGTACTCCATGACGATGTACAGCTTGTCACCCGCCTGCGCGAAGTCATATGCGCGAACAATGTTCGGATGATCGAGTTGGGCGCAGGCTCGGGCCTCCGCCTTGAACCGTTCGATTCGACGCGCGTCGGCGACGGCTTCGGGCGGAAGAATCTTCAAGGCCATCAAACGCTTCATGACCTGGTGCTCGCCCAGGTAAACAATCCCCATCCCGCCCTTTCCCAAAGGGCGAAGCAAACGATAGCTGCCGAGGTAGAAGCCCCGGCACTTTCCCGCGAGTAGTTTGTTGGCTTGCCAGCGGGTCAGGATCCCCGCTCCGACCAGCCCGTCCGAGAGCCTCTCGGGTGTAAAGGAGGGGCTCTCAGCCATCAACGAGACAACCACCTTCTTGAGATCATCAAGTTCCACGAGTTCAGCGTCGAGCGCTCGGCGAACGAACAACTTCGTCGCCTCGTCCAGAACAGGTCTCGCGGTAGACTGCAACTCGCTTTGCATGCCGACTCTACTTGGCTTGCGATCATCCGGGACCGTCCGTCGGCGCCGCATCTCGCACCACCATCAGTTTAGCAAGCGACCAACAATATCGAGAGAGAAGCCTCTCCCGCTGAGCTCACGATACGAGAGGATTCAGGCCCCTTGGTATGAAGTTTTCGTGAAATCATCGTCCGTCACCAATCCAACCAACGGATCGACACGTGCTGCTCCGCAAGTTGCCGCGTGCTAAGAGTCGAACGCATGAAAGAAGAGTCGAGCGCATGGAATCAGCGTTCGGCAGTCAGCGGTGATCGGCAGACGCCGATCGAGGTCGCGAGCAAGTCGTTGCTCGCCGGCAACAACTAGAAGCGTTTCACTACATTTTAGGTAATCGACGTCATGGATAATCGACGCGCAGCAGAAAGAGACCGTGCGGGGGAGCGGTTGGTCCGGCGGCATCTCGGTCGCGACGCGATACAACCTCATCCATCCATTGCGGCGCGTACTTCCCGCGACCGACTTCGACGAGCGAACCGACGATGTTTCGCACCATGTTGTAAAGGAATCCATCGGCCTCCACTTCAACCGCCACGTGCAAGTTGTCATCGTGGCGAACGATTCCTTCGTTCGCTTCAACGATCACCTCGCACGCCCGCACGTCTCGGACCGTTGTCTTTCGATCGGAGCCGGCCGCCTGAAAGCTGGCGAAGTCATGGCGACCGACCAACCGGGCCGCCGCGAGACGCATTGGCTCCAAGTCGACCGCTCCGCGCAGCCTCCATCGATAGCGGTAAGAAAAAGGATCTCGCTTGCCACCAATTTGCAGCTGGTATCGATAACGCTTTCCAATCGCGTCACGAATCGCGTGGAAGCCTTGCGCGACTTCGACGGCACGGCGCACAACAATCGATTCGGGCAGCTTTGCATTGATCGCCAGCGCCAACCGCTCCGCCTCGTCTCGCCAAGGCAACACACAACTTGCCACTTGTGCAATCGCATGCACGCCCGCGTCGGTGCGACCGCTTCCGATCACTCCAATGTTGGTGCCGGTGATCTCGCGGAGAGCATCTTGCAACAAGCCCTGTACCGTCGGCCTGCCGGGCTGAACCTGCCAACCGGCAAAATCGGTCCCATCATAGGCAATGGTTAACTTGAACGTGCGTGACACGATCGATTACACCGCCTGGCCAATGTCGCGAAACGGCCGACTGGGGAAACATGATTGGATCCGTTCGGCCGACCGTTTAAGACTTGCCACCGATCGCCGCCGCTCTGCGTATCATTAGCTCAGCGATCTGAACCGCATTGGTCGCGGCGCCCTTGCGAAGATTATCGCTAACGCACCAAAAGGCGATCCCGTTGCCACCGCTGATATCCTGGCGAATCCGCCCGACAAAAACATCGTCGGTGCCGCTGCAATCGCGTGGCATCGGATATTTCTTATCCCCTAAATTGTCGACGACGGTCACGCCTTCGGCGTCCTCCAGTAGCGACCGTGCCTGGTCAAGACTGAGCGGCTTCTCGGTTTCCACCAAGATCGATTCACTATGGCCGATCGTCACGGGAACACGAACGCACGTGGGGCAAACCTGAATCTCCTCATCCCCAAGAATCTTGCGGGTCTCGTACACCATCTTCATTTCTTCGCTGGTGTACCCCTCAAACTTCTCCGACCCAATCTGGGGAATCAAGTTGAACCCGATCGGATACTGAAAGGTCGACGGCGAGTGCGTCTTGCCCGCCAACTCCCCGCGCACGCTTTGGAAAAGCTCCTCGTTGCCAGCGATCCCGGCGCCGCTCGTCGCCTGATAAGTACTGACGACGACCCGGCGAACCCGAGCGGCTTGATGCAGCGGTGCCAAGGCAACAACCATTTGCGTCGTGCTGCAATTCGGACTGGCAATGATGCCGCTGTGCTGATCAACCGCGTCCGGATTGACTTCGGGCACAACCAGAGGCACTTTTGGGTCCATCCGCCAATAGCCACTCTCGTCCACAACCACCGCGCCGGCATTGACGGCCCAGGGAGCGAACTCTTTGGAAACCTCGTCCGGCGTGCTGGCAATCACAAGATCGACGTCTTGGAAAGCCTGCGGCTCCAACAACTCAACTTTCAATCTCTTGCCGCCAATCTCGATCTCCGTCCCAACCGATCGGGAAGAAGCGAGCAGCTTGAGCGAACGATAAGGAAATTCGCGTTGAACCAACTGCTCGAGCACAATGCGACCGACGGCTCCGGTCGCTCCAACCAAGGCAACGTTTTCGTACACGGGTGTAAATGGGGTTGTGAAGGAATTGAATCAGATAGCGGTCCAAACCGAGACCGGTCAGCGAAGACGCTTGTCGCGTGAAGATACCGAACGAGCCTTGATCAGCTTCATCCAGCGTGGTGTCCTTGCAGGCACTCCATTCGTTGGCGATCACTCATTCATCTTCTTGATCGCTTCGGGCAGCGTCTCGTCAACGATTCCGCGACCGCCACGGCCGCCCACCATGCGCGACTGAATATCGGCTTTGACATCTTCCGCAGTCGGCTCCCAGAACTTGGTGATCAGTTCTTGATCCAGTGGCTTGTACGACCGGAAGAGCCGGAATCCGACGGCGCGCGAAGGATCACTGGTGAACCACCAGGGGCTCTTGGGGAAGTTGGGATCATCCTCCTTCCAGGCCTCGTCGTCCGACGCCAAACGCGCGGCGCTGCGAAGCTGTTCGGCGTCCATTTCCCAACTGCCGCCGCGCACCACAATCGGATACGAGTACTCGGGCCAGACCACCACGTCAATCGCGTTGATCGGTTTGCCCTTGTCGAACCTCGCGTAACCGTCCTCGGTGTACTCGTTGACGGTCAACTCGGCAACGCTCCCGTGCATGTCTAGCAGCCCGAATCCGTTTGGCTTCTTCGTTCCAACCGATGGTGCCGAAGCGCCGTCGGAGTTGTCGAAGTACCAACCATACTCGTCAAGCTTCTCCGGATCCTCACCGAAACTGTAAGGGGTCGTCGTGCCGGCTCGCGCCGCGTACTCCCACTCCGCTTCGGTCGGCAACCGGAATTGCTGTCCGGTCACCCGACTGAGCCACTTGGTGAACTGCTGGGCGGCATACTGAGTCATGGTCACGGCCGGTTGGCTCGGCTCTTCGCCATACTCATACGTGAACGTGGGATCGTACAACTCCGTTGGAGCGGTGATCGCATCGACCATGTTCTCTTCGGTGACTTCTCGCTTCCCGAGGGATTCGAACTCCTTGAAGATTCCGTAGAGCTGCATGAACTCCTTGTATTGGGCCCAAGTTACCTCCTTCTTGGCGACCCACATTGGATCGACAATCACGTCGATCTGCGGCCCCTCATCTTCGTTGCGGCTTTCCTCTCCCTCTGGACTGCCGAGCTTGAAGGTACCGCCCGGAACGGGAACCATTTCAAATTGAATATCGGTCCCTGGAATCGTGACGGTGTAAGGCACCATGTAACCCTGATCGACTTTGACCGAGGGCCCCTCGTCCGGCTCCTGTGCGGAGATACCCGCCGTGGAAGCCGGCGATTCGGCGAATGCGGTTGAGACAAGGAGCAGGAGAGCCAGGCAAGACGAAACGCGAAACAGTGACATGGACGACTGAGCTTCTTAGAGGGTGAAAGGCGACCGAAAACCACGGATCGACTGGAAACGAATCGGCGACCCCGTCAATACAGGCATCATAATTGCCCCGAGCCCGATTGCTAAAGGTCCCTGGACCCTCCAGCGATGACGTTTCGGACCAAAAAAGGGTCCTGGGCGGGTCCCCCAAAGGCCGCGCTGCGAACGCGAACGATCTCGCCCCGGCCGAACCTTCCTATCGACCGTTCAATTCGGCGGGCCGTGAACCGAGAGTCACCTCGATCTCGATCGGATCGGAACCTCGGACAATCCCCAATTTGACCTGAGAACCGGCGACCGACTCGCCGATCAACCGCATCAAGTGGGCCATGTCCTGAACCGGTCGATCGTCCACCGAGAGAATCAAGTCTCCGGCCTGCACCCCGGCTTCGGCGGCCGGAGAGTCGGGGTTGGTGATGTAGCCGACCCGCGCGCCGCGAACGAGTGGATCCCCCCCGCGATTGGCATCGTAAGCCACTTCATCGAGCTTGACTCCCAGCCAGCCTCGCTCAACCTGCCCATTCTCGCGGAGTTGCTCGTAGACCACTTTGGCAACGTTGCTCGGGATGGAAAAACTAACGCCTCGGTAGGTATCGCCGACAATCGCCGTATTGATGCCAACCAAAGTTCCACGGGCATCGACCAGCGGACCACCGCTGTTTCCAGGATTCACCGCGACATCGCTCTGCATAAAGTCCTGGTACTGCGTGCTGGCGCGAACCATGCGGTGCTTTCCACTAAGAATTCCAAAAGTCACCGTTCGATCCAAACCAAAAGGACTGCCCACCGCCCAGACGGGAGAACCCACTTTGCAGCGATCGCTGTCGCCCCAGGAAATCGGCATAAGGCGTTGAGCATCGATCTTGATCAATGCCAAGTCAGTCAGTGCATCGGTACCGACGACGCTGCCCGCAACCTGCTGACCATCACTTAGCGTCACGGTGATATCCTCACCGTCGGCAATGACGTGCCGGTTGGTCAGGACGTAACCCTCGTCGTCAACGATCACTCCGCTTCCCTGGTCGGTTGCCGGCATGACGCCGCCGGAGAGCAAACGGGCCATGCCCGCGTCCTCGACCTGCAAGCGACGCTCCACGTCGATGTGGACGACGCTCGGAGCGACCGCCGCGGTGACCATTTGATAGGCTTCACTGAGCGCGTCCAGAGAAACATTCTTCAGACCTTCGGTGCCTGATTCGTATTCCGCCCGCAATTCGGCTCGGTGCCAGGAATAGCGGATTTCTTCAACGATTCGCGGCACCACAAAGCGAGCCGCGAGAAGCATGACCGCGATCGTCGCGAGTAGTGTCAGGCTTTGGGTCAAGGGATCCGGATGAGATGGCCGAACGCGCGTCTTGCCAGGCCCCCGGCTCTGGATTGCGTTCGATCGCCCCTTGGGTCGATCCCACTCGACTCGCTGGATCGTCAAACGGGGATGCGACACGGAGGCCGAAGACTCAACGCGAGTCGGCGGATTCGCCGAGACCTCGCGTTTCGCTTGCCTCGGGGTCGGGCCCGGGATCAATTCACGCTGCTCGTTCGAGGCTGGCGAGAGGGCGTGATTGCGCGGATCATCATGCATGATCGTTGACAGCTCCCCTGTTGAAATCAAAACATTTCGCAATCGGGAGGACCATCGATCGACCACCCCAGATGCCGGCTCATGAGACGCGTTCCATTGTAGCGCCAGGTCGACGATTCGCGTGAACATTTTTGTGCGAATCTCCTGCCGCACCCCCTCTCTCGTGGCAGAATCGTGCCAAACCACGCAGATTCGCCGTCCCTCCAGGCCCCGCCCGAGTTGGACTCGGGCGATTCAACTCTCCAGCCGCAGCGTTTGGACACTCGGTTCCCGGTGTTTGAATATCTGGTGTTTGCCTGTCCAGTCCCCGGTGTTTGAATGCTGGGTAGCCGGTGTTTGAGTGCTGGGTAACCGGTGTTCAAGACTGGGCGAGGTGAAGGAATGACCACTAGCGAGTATCTTGTGCAGTGGTTGACCCGCTGATGCGAAGCCCACGCTCTGACAAACCCTCCCGACTTCGGCCCCGCAGGTATCCATGGCTGACTCCGCCCGAGACACGATT
>JARFQX010000408.1 GCA_029287555.1 Rubripirellula sp.
GCCGCCGTCGGTTTGCTCGTCGACAGACGCACTTCGCTCCGCCGGACTTAGCGCAACGGCGGCGCCGGTGATCGGTCGACGAAGTCATCACAGCACACCTTTGGTGCTGGGGATGGCATCGCTTCGAGGGTCCATTTCGACGGCCATTCGGATCGCCCGCGCCGTTGACTTGAAGACGCATTCCGAGATGTGGTGCGAGTTGCGACCGTGGTGCAGCACAACATGCAGATTACAATTTGCATTGGCGGCAAATGACTGCCAGAAGTGCTCGACTAATTCGCTGTCGAAACTGCCAATCTTTGCCGCGGCGATGCTCGCTTGATACTCGAATGCGTATCGCCCCCCCATGTCCACCGCGGCACTCACCAGGCACTCATCCATGGGCAACGTAAAGTGTCCATATCGCCTCACGCCGGCCCGGTCGGCCAGCGCTTGATCGACGGCTTGTCCCAGCGCGATGCCAATGTCTTCGGTGGTATGGTGATCGTCGACTTGAAGATCGCCGACCGCCTTGAGTTCCAAGTCGATCAACGAGTGCTTGGCGAACAAGTCGAGCATGTGATCGAGGAATCCAATTCCCGAGTCCCGTTTTCCGGCGCCATTGCCATCCAGATCGATCGAGAGGGAGATATCCGTCTCGCGAGTCTTACGATGAATCGATGCGGTTCTAGTCATACTGCTCACGCTAGGAATTTCTTCAGCATCATCAAACAGGCATCGATTTGTTCATCGGTACCGACCGAGATGCGAAGCCCATCTCCCCAATCGCCAAATTGCATGTAGCGAACGAGGATTTGTTGATTCTTCAGGAATTCGTAGATCGCCCCGTGCTGTCCTCCAGGATGCCGGCACCACACGAAGTTGGCGTGCGACGGCGTCACCTCGAAACCAAGCTTGACCAGTTCGTCGGTCATGCGATCTCGGCTGGCAACAATCCGCGCGCAATTTTCAGCGAGCCATTGACGGCAGCCCATGGCGGCGGTGGCCGCAGCGATCGACAAACCGTCGCAATTGTAGCTGTCCTTGATCTTGGCTAGCTCTTGGATCACGTCGGGGTTGGCAACCAAGAATCCGAAGCGAATACCGGCCAGACCGTAAGATTTGCTCAACGTGCGGGTGACCAGGATCCGGGGATGCTGGGCAACCAAGTGCAAACAATTCTGCTCGGCGAAGTCCGCGTAAGCTTCATCGACAACAAGCGGACAGTTCAACGTTTCGGCGAAACTGGTCACTTCCGCCGGCGAGACGATCGTGCCGCTGGGACTATTCGGATTCGGCAGCAAGACAAGTTTGAGCCCGTCGGCCGGCTCGCCGAAAGCCGCGGGCAGCTTCCAGTCGGCGTCGAATTGAACCTGCTCCCAACTCGCTCCCTGGATGTCGGCCAGCGTGCGATACAGGACGTAACTCGGATAGGGCAATCGCAAACGCTCTCCATCGCCGACGAACCCTCGCACCAGGATCGTCAAAATCTCGTCGCTGCCGTTGCCCGCCAGGATCCATTCGGGGCCAGGCAAACCAAGGGATTCGGCGGCCGCGCGTCGGAAGGCCGTTGCCACCGGGTCGGGATAGCGATTCAGGGGGCCGGCCGCAGCGGCGCGGATCGCCTCGACAACCTGCGGGGGCGGCGGATACGGATTCTCATTGGTATTGAGCTTGATGTACTTGCCCGGCGGCGGCTGCTCTCCGGGAACGTAGGCCGCCATCTTGGTCACAGCGGGGCGAAAAAACGAAGGTTCTGACATGGATGTCGCGTGATGGGTGAGGTTAACCTTGGGTGCGAATCGTGACACTACGGGCGTGAGCGGTCAGCCCTTCCTTCTCCGCCAGTCGGACAACGTCTTCGGCGATCTGGTTCAGGGCATCGGGAGTGAATTCGGTGACGCTTCCGCTGCGCAGAAAGCTGTTGCTCGAAAGTCCCGCCGCCCAGGTGCAGGTCCCCCCGGTGGGCAGGACGTGACTTGGACCGGCCGCGTAGTCCCCCAGCGCAACGGGCGTGTGGTGTCCGAGAAACGCAGCTCCACTGTTTCGAATCCGGGCAATCTGCTCGCGCGGGTTGGCTGTCTCGATGTGCAGATGCTCGGGCGCAAACTCATCGGTCAATTTGCAGGCATGGATTTCATCGCGGACGAGAATCAACGCCCCAAAAGCCTCCAAACTTTCAAGTGTGAGCTCATTTCGGGCAAGCGATCCGAGTTGCTCGGCCAACTCACGGTGGACGGCGTCGATCAAGTCCTCATCCCAGGTTATCAGGATGGCCGAACCGGGAGAGTGTTCGGCTTGTGCCAGTAGGTCGGCAGCCACGTAATCGGGACGTGCTGTCGAATCGGCGATCACGATGACTTCGCTTGGACCGGCAAACGAATCGATATCGACGATGCCATAAACGTGTTTTTTGGCGAGCGCCACAAACAGGTTGCCGGGACCAACGATTTTGTCGACCGCGGAGATCGCGTCACAACCGTAGGCGAGGGCCGCCACCGCCTGGGCACCACCTGCACGGTACACTTCGGTGACACCAAGTTCATGGCAGGTCGCCAACATGTCCGCGTTGTAGGCACCAAAAGGTGTCGGCGGCGCAACGACCGCAATTTCTTCGACCCCGGCAACCTGCGCTGGCACAACCGTCATCAATACCGTCGACGGGTAGGCCGCCGCACCACCGGGCACGCAGACACCAACGCGTCGAATCGGCACGTAACGCTGCGTCAGTCGGACACCGGTCTGCGCCTCGATGGTGGTGTCCTGATGCAAGATTGCCGCTTGAAACGCGGCAACATTGTCGCGGATCCGGCGAATCGAATCGATCAGTTTTGGATCCGCCGCGTCGTGCGCCTGAGCCAACGCATCGGCCGGGACACGGAGTTGCTGGGCAGTCAAATTCGCCTTGTCCAGGGCGGCGGTGTAGTGAAGCAGAGCCGACGTTCCGTCATGGGCAACATCCCGACAGATCCGCTGCACCACCTCAACCGGTGAAAGCGCCTCGCCGAAGACCTCTTCGGTCAGCGCGCGTCCACGTGGAGAAACGACATCACCCTGAGGGCTCAGCTTTTTTCGCAGTTGATCCAGAATCTCCGCCGAACCGTTTCGCGCATCTACCCGCTGGATATTCAATGGGTCCTTTTCTAATGTCATCGATCAGACTCGCGGCGTGACGGCGATCTCCACGGAAAGTTGTTATCGGGTCGTACGCAGGTGCGCATCGACGATCGACATGATAAGCCGGTACAATGTCGTTGTTTACCCGATGTCGCTGGCTTTACCCGCGGTCTCTGGCAGGAGACAACGTCGCACGAGGTTTCTGGCAAGTCCCCCGCGGTCCTCCGCCCGCCCACATCCGACCCAGCCGTTAACCTCACAATCTTCATCCGCACCTTTTATCCGCACCTTTTATCCGCACCCCTTGACCGGGCGACGACCCCAGATGCCCCAGCACCAGATGCCCCAGCAACGACCGGACTCCTATGCACCCGGCTCAGATCCCCGAGCCGCCAGTTCGTTAAGCGACCAATCGCCCGACCGATCCCTTCGCGAGATTGATCTCCGCAGCGATACGGTCACCAAACCAACGCCGGGGATGCGACAGGCGATTTTTGAAGCCGAGGTCGGCGATGACGTGATCGATTTTGATCCGACCGTGGAGCGGCTAGAGCAGAGGACTGCGGAAGTGCTGGGCAAGGAAGCGGCGATCTTCATGCCCAGCGGGTCGATGTCCAACCAGATTGCGATTCGAGTTCATTGCGACCGCAGCAGCGAGTTTCTCTGTGAGGAAAACTGCCATATCTATCACTACGAACAGGGCGCCTTTGCGCAGCTGTCGGGCTTGGTCGCACGGACGGTCTCGGGCCAGGGCGGGGTGCTTCGACTTGAACAGCTTGAACCACTGATTCGTCCCGACAACGAGCACTTCGTTCGCACTCGGCTCGTCACCTTGGAGAACACCCACAACCGCTGGGGCGGCCGGATTCAGCCGCAGGACGAAGTGGTGCGAATCTGTGATTGGGCCCGAACGGTTGGGCTTCGCTCGCACCTCGATGGGGCCCGTTTGTGGAACGCGGCGGCGGCGAGCGGAACGAACGAGCAAACTTTGTGCGCCCCGTTTGACTCGGTCAGTGTCTGCTTTAGCAAGGGGCTTGGCGCGCCGGTCGGTTCGGCGTTGGCGGGAACCGCCGAGTTCATCGCCGAAGCAAGGCGTGCCCGCAAGCTCTTCGGTGGTGGCATGCGACAAGCGGGAATCATTGCGGCCGGCGCACTTTACGCGCTCGAACAACACCGTGACCGATTCAGCGAGGACCACGAACACGCTCGGTTGCTGGGTGATGCCTGCGCGTCTTGCCCACCGCTGGCGATCCGTGGCAATCGAATCGATACAAACATCGTGATTTGCGACGTCGACCCCGCGTGGGGAACCGCGACGGAAATGGTGACGCAATTGAAGGCGCAAGGGGTCCGCTGCCTGGCCATCGATGCCCAGGCCGTACGATTCGTCACGCATCTCGATGTCAACCGCGAGCAGATCGACACGGCTTGCGAGATCATTCAAGCGGTCGCCGGAGCGAAGGTGGCGAAAAGCGTTTGATGAAATCGCAGGGACGTTCCGATCGCCGGGTTGCCATCGCGTCAATCGCGGTGCTCGCGATCGCCACGGCACTTCGCATGCCGTCGTGCTACGAGAGTTTTTGGCTCGATGAGCTGCACTCCGCGTGGACCGTTTGGGATGGTCTCTCGGAGGTGGCGTCGCGGGCCGACCGTGGCCACCAGTCCCCGTTCTATTACTTCGGGCTCTGGTTTTGGAAGTGCGTGGTCGGCGGCAGCGAACTCGGGCTTCGCATGAGTAGTGTCCTGGCGACTTCGATGGCCTGCGCGGTCTTGACCTTCGGGGTCGCGGATTGGACTCGAAACGTTGCGGCCGGTGTCGCCGCTGGCATGATTCTGGCCATCGAAAGCAATGCCATCTTCTTTGGCACGGAACTGCGACCTTACGCCGGCGTGATTCTGTTTGCAGCGATTGCCCAGATTGGCTTTCTCCGCTTAGCAGATTCGAAATCGCGAGTTGCGAATCGGGGACAATGGTCACTTCTGATTGTCTGCATCTTGGTCGCTGCGCTGCTGCAGCCCACCTCGCTAGGGATCTTGTGTCTGTTCCCGGTCGCATTGCTGACGCGCTGGGCGATCGTCCATCCACGTGAACTGGTGCGTTTCACACTTTTCGATGCTTGGTTGATATTGGCGGTGGCCGCCATCCTTCTCGTGCTTTGGAAGATCACACTCGGTGAATCGTGGCAGGAACGATCGCAGTGGGCTCTATTTGGCCAAGCGGTTGAGTTGCGTCAACTGTTCACGATCTGGACGTGGCGCTGGCTGCTGATCCTCCCCCTCGCTCTGGCAATCGCGTTGGCGCTCGGGGCAATAGGATTCCGAGGTCGGCTCCCCCATCGGGAACTGTTCTTGACGCTCGGCGTGTTATCAATCATCGCAGTCTTTGGAAACTTCCTCTATTGGTTCGTCTCCTGGATGGGCTGGGCACCGATTTGGCATCGGCGCTATTTCGTCTCGGTACTGCCCATCTTCGCGACGATTGTCGGTCTTTCGGTCGAGGCAGTCGCAAGTTGTGGGCGTGATTGGGGTTGGGGCGAACGCACCAGACGTGTCGTCGGCGCGCTGACGGCGCTGCTGTTTGTGCTCGGACTTGGTTGGCATCAAGGCACCTGGCAGGCGTTGCCGGGCTATCCGGTTGCGTTGGCGATTCGAGGGGAGGATTGGCGGTCAGCGGTCGCATGGTTGAATCGGAACGCAGGCGACGCGGACCAGGTGTACCTCGACCCGGGACTCATCGAATCGCGGGTCCTGTTCTGGTCCAATCGTGGCGAACCACCCAAGCACCTGACGGAAGCAGGGTCCGAGTATCTGCGATTCCCCGTCCGTGGACCTTACCCACTCGAGCGCGCTGTTGCCCTTTGCGACGTTGCGATCCAATCACAAGTCGCGCCGATCCTTCCCCCTCAAAAAGGAGCCGCCTACATTCTCGCGCGTCGGCCGGCCCAGCTTGTCCCGCCTCCGCCAAAATCGGTGAATCAAAGGGTGATCCCCTTCGGAGGGGTTTCGGTGGTGTTGCGATCGTCACCACGCTAACGATCTCGATGAACGGGCTCTGGATGCCCGTACTGGGAATCCCGTACTGGGAATCCCAGACTGGGAATTTCGTACTGGGACTTTCGTACTGGGAATGCCAGCCTGGCGCCATTTGTGGATTCGCCGCAGTGAAGCCATCCCGGTTGTCGACGGTTTAGAATGCAAGTCGTTGGTTCGTTCACTCGTAGATGTCATGAATTTCAACCGCATCAGTGTTTTCGCAATTGGTTCGTTGCTAGTGACCTTCTTCGGTGGGCCTGCTGATGCTGAGGGTCCGGCGTCGCGCGGCTATCGTTTCTTGGTCGAGCAACCGACTTTGACAAGCGATTTCAGCGAGAAGGTGTTTAACGAGGTTTGGCGAAGCTGGCCGGAACCACTCCGCAGCAAGGCCGAAAAGTCGTCGCCGGAGCAGCGTCGGGCGATGGCGTTTGAGCGCTACGGTCTGACCCCAAGGCCGGGCGACTCAAGCGGCAAGCCGTTGCAGTACGTTGTGGATGGCGACGGCAACTGGACGATGAATTGCTTCGCCTGTCATGGAGGTGAAGTGTACGGCGAGCCGATGCCCGGAGCGCCCAACAACCGCTTCGCTTTGCAGACGATGACCGAAGAGCTTCGCGCGACAAAGTTTCGGCTCGGTCAGCCCCTTTCTCGGATGGATCTCGGCGCCCTGGTGATTCCACTGGGCACCACCCATGGTACGACCAACGCCGTTGTGTTCGGCATGGGGCTGATGAGTCATCGAGATGAAGAGCTCAATGTCATCAACTCCGCTCCGCAAGCTTTTGATCACCACGACATGGACGCTCCGCCATGGTGGTATTTCTACAAGCGGCCTTATCTCTACATCGACGGTTTCGCTGAGAAAGGCCACCGGGGCCTGATGCAGTTCACGTTGATTCCCGAGAACGGGCCCGAATTCTTTCACGAACACGAGGATGAATTTCGCGATGTCTTCGCCTACCTCTCCTCGCTTCGGCCGCCCGAATACCCCGGAGCGATTGACCAAGCCTTGGCGGGGCAGGGCAGGGGATTATTCGAAAATCACTGCGCCGATTGCCACGGGACCTACGGAAAGGATTGGAGCTATCCGAATCGCCGAGTCCCGATCGACGAAATCGGAACCGACCCGGTGCGGCTAACCGCGTTGACGGTCGAAGGTCGGCGGAAGTACGCAAATAGCTGGTTTGCGCACGCGAACGAAGCGGACGAGCAGTCGACCGAGATTGACCCCGATGGCTACGTGGCGCCGCCTTTGGATGGCGTTTGGGCGTCGGCCCCCTATTTCCACAACGGCAGCGTTCCGACGCTTTGGCACGTTCTCCATCCCGACCAGCGTCCGACGATTTGGCGCCGCGTCGGCCAGGAGTTGGACGAGGATCGAGTTGGGCTGCGCTTCGAGAGGGCCGACAAGGTGCCGCTGGTCGACACCGATGCGGCGACTCGAAGAAGCTATTTCGACACCAATCGCCGAGGAAAGAGTAAGGAAGGGCACACCTTTCCGGAGGTGCTGACCGAATCGGAACGTCGAGCGGTCCTGGAGTACCTCAAGACGATTTAGAGCATCGTCGTGGGAACCAGCAGGCGGGTTGGAAACCGACAAGATCATCCGCGGCCAAGAATCCACTGGGGCCACCGATTCGATCGCCCCACCGAATCGATTCTGCACTCCCGGCCGACGGCGTTGCTCACGGGACCTACTCGATCAGCGTGTCGCCACGTATAAAAACAGAAACTTGAATCGTAACGCGTTGAGGCATTTTCGGTTCGATCCGTCAATGCCCTCGGAGTAGAAGATATCGATGAAAGCATCCACGCAGATTTTGGCTGCCCGCGCCGGTGAGATCACGCCGGAAATGGAATTCTGTGCGAAGCGAGAAGAGCTGCCCGTGGAAACGATCCGCGACGAAGTTGCCGCCGGCCGGATGGTGATTCCTGCGAATCGCGTACACGCCGCCGGTGCCCTCGAACCGATGTGCATTGGAATTGCCGCCAAGTGCAAGATCAATGCCAACATCGGCAACAGCGCGGTGACCAGCAACGCGGACGAGGAGCTCGAAAAGTTGCACACCGCCGTACATCACGGTGCGGATACGGTGATGGATCTGTCGACCGGAAAAGACATCGATAACATTCGCCGAAAGATCATCGAGAAGAGTCCGGTGCCGATCGGAACGGTGCCGATCTACCAGATGCTGGAAGAACTCGGCGGCAACATCGAAGACATGACCGCACAACACTTCCTCGACATGGTCGAACACCAGGCCAAGCAGGGCGTCGACTACATGACGATCCACTGCGGCGTGAAGCTCGAGCATCTGCACTTAACCGTCAATCGCGTCACGGGAATCGTCAGCCGCGGTGGGTCACTGGTTGCCAAGTGGATGATGGCTCACAACAAACAGAATCCGCTTTACGAAGCTTTTGACGATTTGTGCGACATCATGCGTCAATACGATGTCACGTGGTCGCTCGGTGATGGAC
>JARFQX010000417.1 GCA_029287555.1 Rubripirellula sp.
CCGGGTTGGCTGGATCGACGTCCATCAACTGGCTGGCAAAGAGATCTGATGGACCGGCGCCGCCCGAGAATTGGACCAGGGGACCGGTGCCGAACGCTCCGCCGTTACCATCGATCCCGGTGTCACCGTTGGCTGCATCCAAATCGTCATCAAATTTCCACGCAATCATTTGCTCGGCCGCCAGTTGCCGATCTCCGTAGGAGATGGTTCCTTCACCCCGCAGTCCTTCCAGTGCCGCCGTATCGGCGGCGGATTGCATTTGACGCTGTGCAAGGCGGGCGAAACCGATATCGATCACCAGCGCGGCCATCGCCATCAGTCCGAACAACAGCATGGCTAGCAAGACCATCACGTAACCGCCTTGGCGAACTCTTGCGGCATGTCTCATCGATCGCTCCCCACAAAGACCTCGACCGAGCGTTTGCCGCCGATGATGACCTGGGTCGTCTTTACCTTCTCCAGCGGATCGAACGGCGCGATTTCGGACGAGCCATCGGCCGCCAATTCGCTTCCGTCTCGCGTGACTCCAACCGCCACCAGATGCGAGCGGTCCTGCAAGGAGTCTCGATCGGTTAACGAACGTGCCATTGCGGCTTGCAACCGATTCAAATCTTGATTGCGAACTTCCAGCACAGATTGACCGGCGACCGAACCACGAACGATCCGAACCGATTCGGCCACCACTACCGAGGAAGCGACTCCAGCTTCCGGCGCGACGCGCCTGGTGAGCTCCGACCTGACGACGCCGCGAAGCAGGATCGTCACTCGATCCCCCGTCCGAAACGAATCGATGCCTTCGATCTCACGGTCAGCAATCGGAAGTAGCGTAAAACCTTCGCGAGCCGAGGCAGCCAAGCCGGGACTTGCGCCAGCGGGCAGAAAATCCTCGCTGGTGAAGAAGTCACCCCGTTTCTTATCGACCTTGAGGATGCGACCGTAAAACGTCGATAACTGCTCCGGACTGAGGGCATCGGCAAACCGTGTGTCGGAGCTGGAGATCCGGCGGGTTGCCACCTGACGCCGATTTCCCTGCCAAGCTGTTTCTCGCAATTCCGAATAGGCATTGATCGATTCCGGCGCGATTGCGATGGTGCGCTGTTGCGATGAGCTATCCTCGCGCTCGGCCGCGTGAAAGGCGACAGTGAACAATGCGTCTCGCGTCGCCAGAGCCGTGGCGACGGCATCCACGTCTCGATTCTCGACCGCAATGATGACCGGTGGACCGTCGAAGCCGATGGTGTTGTTGCGCGGCCGCGTAGATGCACTAGACGTCGACAGGGCACGGAGCGCGGCGGCCGGCGCGGGGAATCCGACCGGAGCCACCACGATGGCGTCGGATGCGACGAACCACGGTTCGGCTCGGTTGCCAAACGTCTCCTCCCACGTCCGCTCGCTGGTTCGCGGCGTCAGCGATTCCGATTTCCGCACGATCACCGTGCCGTCGGGTCGGGTCTCCGTTTCTTCCTCGTCCCGAAGCCGCTCGAGCGAATAGCTTGCCAGTAGATCGATCGAGTCCCCGATCTGCAGATGCTCGGCTCCGTAGATACGGTTGAGAGGTATTGCGAAGGCGGTTCGCCCCGGAGGAATGAATCGCGTGATCGCGGGTCGGTCACCGACTGCGGTCGCGGCGGGCGCCGACGGCATCGCGTTGGGGTCTTGCATGACCACGAAACGCTGGCCGCCTGGCGTCCATGGAGACCACTCGCCCCGAGGCTGCGGGTCGGAGGCGGCCTCCTGCGATTCAACCGGCGGTCCTTTCAACAAGTCACTATGCCGAAGGTATCGACCCGCGGGAATGTCTTGTCGGGTGATTGCGCCGAGCGCTTCCTGGACCGAAGTGATCACGCCCAACCGATCGGCCAGTTGCCGCGAAATGGTTTGCATCTTCAAGGTCCGCGTCGCGGGGCTGACGAATGCGTCTCGCGAAACCACCTGGTAGGCCAGGATGGGACGGACCGTCACCGGAACGCTTACCTCGTCGGGATTGCCGGTCACCAGTGTTGGTTCGGTGGACGCCGGCGGCTTCATCGAATGGGCCACGCAAGTGATCGACAGTTTCTGGTTCAGAGCGTTCTGCAGTGGAATCACGTCGTCGGCCGCGACCGCCAGCGCGACCTCGTACTTCGGCACATTTTGAGTGGTGTTGCCGCTCATCAGCGACGACGACTGCGTGACTTCGTTGCGAACGTAAACCGGGCGAAGCACCGTCGCGTTTTGCGCCAACAGTTTAACTTCGCTTTCGATTTCGGACTCTTCGCCGTCGTCGTCGAGATCAACTGGAACGCTTGCCAGCAGGTCGATCTGGTCGCCGGAATTCAACGAGTGAACGCCGGTCAACCGCGTTGCGTCCAACGTGATGGCTCGCATCCCTGGCGGTGTGGCGCCCGCCAGGCCCTCGGGCGTTCCCTGGGGAAAGAACGTGCTCTCGGAGAAACCCATTCCGGCCCGTTTGTCCGCCTTGACCACGCGGCCGATGATCGCATTGATATTCATGATCGCGCCGCCAAGCGTAAAGGTATTGGCTTGGTGAACTTCGGTTCCCCCGGTGACAACGAAGACAACTTCGTCGTCCACGTTCTTCACCGATTCAACCCGGCTCTCGACGTGCGAACCATTCTCGTCGACGCCAACGATCGACATCCCGACGGTGGCCTCCGGCGGAACATGCTGGTACATCAAACCACCGCCGGCGGGATTCAGCATGGGCAAACGCTCAACGCGGCTGTAGGCGGGGATTGGTTGAGCGTTGATCGGGATCCGCACCATGTAAGGATCCTCCTCGGGCTCACGGGAGGCAAGAGGATTCAGGGGAACGCCGAGGATCCAAAGTGTTCCCGCGATGCCGATGGCCAACAGCGCGACAAGTCCCGTGCCGCCCAACAACAGACCGGGCATTCGAGAGCGTCGAGCAGTGCGGTAGTTTCGTGGTGCCATGATTGTTTACTTGCTTGATTTGCTTCGAACCTCCGTGTCGCGTTGGCGACTTCCGTGGAAATACCAATGAATCTTAGACTGGCTCCCTTGTTCCCCGGCTTTGCGGGGGAGGGCAGGGGATGAGGGGGCCCTGGAGAAGTTTGAAGAGTGAAGTGAGAAGCTTGAAAAACGTTTGGCGGGCGTTTTCACTCTTCACACTTCTAAATTCACTCTTCCATCGCCCCTCTCCCCGAAGCGGGGCGAGGGGAGCCAG
>JARFQX010000785.1 GCA_029287555.1 Rubripirellula sp.
CTCGAGACGTTTCAGCTGAAACGTGATCTCGCGATCGACGCCCGCACCGCCGACTGTGGATGGCGCGGCGAGCGAATGGACTACGACCACGCCGGCTGGCTGCTGATGCAGGCGGCTCTCAGGGAAGAGTCGGAAGGCAACGAGGCGGTCGGTTGACGGGGATTGCAGGTTGAGCGGATTTCCGCTTTCGACCCGGAGCGGTCATTGCGATCCGGTAGGTAATCGAAGACCCGAGCAGACCGTGCATTGGCGCCTCCTCGCCCGGATCGAAGGCGAGGCGGCAGTCAATGTCAACAGGACTACCACGATCTTTGTATTTTCGGTTCCGCGTCTCCTGCGAGCGTTCATATCTTGTCTCCCAAGGCGCATGCGCAGCATGCGAAGCTCCTCCTCACGAGAACAGACGTTCGGCCGCCTCATAACGAGAAGTGAGGCCCGCGGTCGAAAAGACAAGTGTCACCGCACGCCGGCCATAGGACAACGCCTGGAGGCGAAGGCCGCAACTCCATGAATTTCAATCAATTGCCCTGAACCCTTCGGCCGACGCGGAAGAACAAAGAGGATTCGGAAAGTACGTCGAGTGAAACGAAACGCGTTTGGCGAACCATCGCCGTTTTGCTTGCGGGTGAAGTGAGCCCGCGATGTTCAGACCGATGGATCTTTTTGTCCCCTGGTCTCCCCATTGGAAGGGGCCGATTTCACATAACCCACCGGGTTGTGACCTTTGCCTTGAGACTTCGCCCTTCGGCTGCGTGAAGTCACAGTTGCTTTTCGTCCCGCAGACCACAGATAAGCACGTGCGGATCATCGCCAGTATCGAGGACCCCGCCGTCATCGAGAAGATCCTCACCCACCTCGAACGCCGACAGGCGGCCGGCGTCTCACCCCACGCCCCGCGTGCGCCACCAGCCAACTCGAGCGGCGATTCGCCGTAGCCGATCAATTCAGACCTGAGTGGTGCCGGTGACGGTAACGCGACGACCCCGTTCGTTCACCACCCCCGAACCGGCGGACTTTCTCGTACTTCTCACCGGAAAGGCTCAGCCATTGACCGCACCACGTTCCCGGGGCTGACCGTGCATCCCGGCGCCAGGTGCATTTCGCGCGGCTAAACTTACTTACGATATCGCCTTTATTCGTCTTATCCGCGATTCAACTCCAACCTGCTTCAGAAACATCGCTCAAGGTCGCCCCTTGCCCTTGCCCTTGTTTCGCGGGCAACTGCCATGACCGCGGCCAGGCGCGCCCAAAGCACCGGAGGCCGCCGCTGCCTGCAGCAAAAAGCCGTAGGGGGCGGCGGCGATATAGGCTGCAAAGAAAGGAAGAACTTCCTCGTCCGCCGGGACGATGAAATCCCAGACGAATGTAGCAATGCTCTGGCTGCGAGCCAGTGATTGCCCGGTAACCGATACGATATCTGCATCACTGGGTTTGCTCGTCGAGGTTTCGTACACGTTGTAGGCGATTGTGCCAGTCGTTCCAAGTGTCGCAACGGCGGCGAGGATGTCGGTTAACGATGGTTTTGTCGGCCATCCGGCGCTGGCACCACCACCCGAATCTGGGTCTGAGAGTTGGGTGACAAAGCCGAAGGTAGAAAGAAAGAGCTGACCGTATGCGAAGCCAATTTCGACTTGGTTGACATTTCCCGTTATATCGCCATCACTGTCGGCATTCTGATAAACGAAATTGACCAGGTTACATGTCCGGCGGATCACATTGATAAGATTGGTGCCGCTCTGCAAGACGCGCAGATTCGAGGGCGCTTCCCCACTGACTTTCTTGTTCGCACTCAGAAACCAACTGCCCGCCCCGATCTCGGTGGCGACAAAATTGACCGCCAGATTCGCAAGGTTGAAGTCAGTCTTGCCCGTGGTGCCCGTTAAGAAATCTGGTGCAGCTGTACTGGAGGCGGAATCGAGCTCGTCGATGCTCGAGATGCTCTTCCCGGTCGTGGTATAGAGCGCTTCCCACATGATCACTGCCATCGGAATGAAGACCGCATCTGCGGTCGATACGCCGTACGTGCCGTTGACTTGCTTGCCGATGCCGAACAGGTCCAGCAAATCCTTGAGTGCAGTGAGGTCGACGGTGATCAGGGGATTCTGATCGAGGGTGTCCCGGACCAGCGATGGGCCACTGCGAATGACGTCGTCGGCCCAGTCCAGAACAGGCTTGATGACGTCGACGTCAACTTGCGCAACGAGAGTCTCCAAGCCGGCACTGAGGTTCTTATAGGTGTCTTGTGGGTTGGCGAGGTCATCCGACATCTGCGTGATGGCGTCCTCGACGACGTCGCCCGTAAGGTCAGCAAAGGCGGTGATTAGATCAGTTTCCAGCGCGGCGATATCGTCTCTTACTGCATCGAAAACCGCATCATTGGGCGTGAAGGAAACAGGCGGATTCGGAAGATCCTCTTCGATGGCATTCACCAGGCTACTCAGGAGCTTGTTCAGCACCTTGCCGGTCATGGGGTTCTTTGAGATCGCATCCAGCACGTCGGTGGTGACCTCTGTCACGACCGACGAAACATCCAGATTGTTCATCTGGTCGGCCAGGTTGGTATTGACTCCAAAGTAGCTTTGGAATTCGTCCCATGAGCTGTAGTTATCGGGAAGCAGGACGGGGCCCGAGAGGATCGCATCGGAGCGACCGCTCAGGCTATTGGCAAGAGCCTTGATGTCCTTGAGGTGCTGGAACAGCGAGATCAGGGCAATGATGTCCTCGATCAGCTTGTACAGGAACGACTGCTCGACGATCGTCACGATGACGTTGGCGACGACGCTGGCGTACTCTTCGATGGTCGAGACGACCTCGTTGAGCTCCTGCTCGACACC
>JARFQX010000528.1 GCA_029287555.1 Rubripirellula sp.
GGACTCAACCGCATCAACGTGTGCACCATCGCGGATCCGTCGAGCAGGAAGAAATAGACCGCGATGACCAGCACCACCAATCCGATCACGACGTGAACCAAGAACGTTCCGGTGGCGCTGGTCAACGTGACGAACCGCGGCTGCAAGGATTGTCGCGCACGGGTGAGCAGGTTCTTAAAGTCTTCCGCGCTGGGGTTGGCCAACAACCGAACCTGACTGCGAAAGGTACCGCCGAGAAATTCGCGCATCCAGGTTCGAATCGCGGCCGAAGCGATCACGCTTTGACGGTGGAACTGCTCCTCCGCATTGATGCTGTCAATCACATCCTCGTCGTCGGACTCGGATGTTTGCTTGAGATGCTGCTGGACCGACTCCTTGAGCGACTCGAGCCGGTCCTCCGCGTTGGCAGCCGCCAAGTCAGCGCTGGCACGCCCCTGCTCCTCTTCCTGCAAGAAGCGAATCAGCATCAAGGCTTCGTCGATGTTCCTTGAGATTTGATTCGGCGCGACGGGGCTATCCGGATTCTCGGCTTCGTCCAGGGAATCAGCGAGCGTATCGAGCCTTCGAAACTGCTCGGGATGCTGCAGCGAAATACCGAGCTGTTCGCGTCCGCGATCCAGCGCTTCGGAAAGATCGTCGAAATCCACCTGGCTTACCATCGCCGTGAATTGACTCGTGGCTATCGAGATCAACGCGATGATCGGGACCAGCACCATCAACATGATCAACGACGTGGTGGTTAAGCAGGCCAGACGCGGCCGATCACCCAGGCGATGGAAGATCCATTGGTGGACCGGTCGGAAAATGACGACCAGCAAGACCGCCAAGAAGAGCGGAATGAAGAACCCGGCCATCACTCGGTAAAAGAGAATGCCAACCCCGAGGATCCCGAGAATCAGCACCGACACCGAGAGAATGCGCGACATTGGCGGCAGCGACGCGAGTCGCGAAGTGGATGCTTCACCCGACCGAGGTTGCGAATCCGCATCCGTCTCTTGCCGCGCCTCCTCCGCTCGGTCGCCCGTTTGACCACGCGTCTCGGAGTCTCGGCTTTTGTTGCGTCTTCGTTTGGCCATCCGAGTGATCCCGTTAAGACAATGGGCAGTGTTGGTAAGAAATCGGCAGACACGTGCCAATTGTCGGTGCGTTTGCAACGTCTTTAGTTCCCGAAGGACATCCAGTATAAGAACGACGGCGGTTTGAGGCAGTGGCAAGCGCGGGTGGTCGGTGACGCGCGGCGAAAGCGGTAAGCGGAAAAGCGAGGCGGTGCGTTAGTCGATGGGATCGAGTCAACCAGCCCGCGAAGAAGTCGAACCGGACCGCCCTGGACGGAAAGTAGCCATCCGCGTCGCCAAGTGGAGCATCGCGGCAATTGTGATGGTGGGGCTCGCGATGGCCGCACGCAGCGCAATCAGACAGTGGCAGAGCGAGCGGCTTCGGATCGGTCTGGCGATTGTCGAGATCGATCGCCAACTAGAACAACTTAAAAAGTCCCCCGACGCAAATCGGCTCGACGTAAACCGGCGACGGCAACTGGAGATTCAACGCCGATCGCTCACCGCAAGTCTGCCCCGACTTGGCAATCTGCGATGGGACCGGATCGCTCTGGCTCTTTTCCTCTATGCCATTGCCCTGGTTCCTCCGGCGATGCTGCTGCGCAGCGCGTTGCAGAGCCTGGACCAACGCGTTTCGCGGAGCACGGCGATCGCCGCCCAGTTGATCGGCCACGCCGGAAAGTACGTCCCGGGAAAAGCGATGGTGATTGTGCTCCGAGCCACAGCCTTGGCGAGCGACGGGGTGACTGCGGTGCCGGCGACGGTCAGCATCTTCTTGGAAACGTTTCTGATGATGGCCGTCGGCGCCTCGGTGGCTGCCCTCGTCATGGTTTGGCTCCCGGTGCCAACCTGGATGGCGGTCGCTTCGATCGGCGTGGCCTTGCTAGCGTGTTTGCCGACTTTGCCACCAATCCTTCGTCAGATCGCCAAGCGGGTCACCAAGATGGACGGTCTCGATGCCCGCTCGCGAATCAATTGGCGTCTGTTCGCGGCCGGCTGGGGATGGTCCCTGTTGTCGTGGCTGTTGGTCGGCGCGTCATTCGCGGCCTTGATCGCTGCGATGCCAGGCCCCAATCCGCTTCCTCCCGCACCCCAGTTGTACGCGATCGCAACCGCCGCGATTTGCCTGGCGGTGGTCGCCGGTTTCGCTTCTTTGATCCCCGGAGGTGCGGGCGTTCGCGAGCTTGTCCTGACGACCATCCTGGGCGTCTCGATTGGACCGGTCCAAGGAATCCTCGCTGCGATCGCCGCCCGCGTCGCCTACATCGCGGTTGAATCAGCCATGGCCGGCGCTTCATGGATCTACTTGAGACACCGGCGACGACGCCAGGTTTCGGTGCCGCGATGAACTGCCGGCGTGGGGAGGGTCGTTGGCACCGGCTCTCCTGATCCATTACAATCCGCGCCGTGCGTACGCGTTTCTTCCCGGGGCAGTTGAACGGCGTCGTCTCTTATGACCGATCATCGATTGGAACTTGGTAGCGAACACCAACCATCTTCTGAAGAACTTCCAAGCGATCCGCGACCGTTGGAGTTGCAGTTGATTCGGATTCGCAGGCATGCCGCGGCGGCGAGACTTGAGGCAAGGGCTGCCGAAATCGAACTGTTGCTGCGGCGTCTATCCATGACCGAAGCGCGGTCGCCCGAGGCAGCGGAGACATCGACCGACGTTGAATCGCACGTGTCGCCGATTCGTTCGTCCGTGGACGATCCACCAGGTGCGGATCGTCCCGAGACCAGCGTTAACTTGGCGGCGGGCAAGCTTGGCTGGCCGACCGATCGGGATGCCCCGGGCGACCGACGACGCATCAGCATGAGCGGTGATGAACCGGCCTTGCTGCGTGGGGAACCGACGAGCAAGGAATCGGAGCCTCTGCCCAGCCGATCACGACCCGGCGCGTTCTTTCTCAGCGCCGGACTTCATCTTGGATTGCTGGTGCTGCTGGCCCTGATTTCGCTACACACGCCTCCGCCGCTTGATCAAGTCGCGTTGACCGCTTCACCCGCGCAGCCCGACCCCGAACCGATCGAATCGGTCACGATTGAAACTTCGGAACCGCAAGCGGAACCGGTCCAGCCACAACAAACAGAAGCGGACGTTGCGTTGGATCCGACCGAGGCTTTGCAACCGATCGCGCTGGAGTCACTCGATTCGCTCGACCCCTTGCTCCGTTCCCTGGCCAGTAGCGAATCAAGTTCATCAA
>JARFQX010000531.1 GCA_029287555.1 Rubripirellula sp.
CGGTGCGAGCCGCCCAGTGGGTCAGTCGGGCGATCGGGGCGAACGCTCGGCCGGTGGTCCACGAAACCGAACGCCGCTCCGCCGCCAAAGCAGCCTGAGGCGGATCGGTCGACGCGGCGCCTTGGACGCGGCGCCTTGGACTCCGAGAAATGGACGAAAATCGGCAAACCACCGGGCGTTCTTTTGCGTAAATTGCCTCAGGTCGGATTTCGCTCGTCCGGATCGAGCCGTCATCGTCGGCCGGCCTGCATCGAAACGTCTTCGGTTATCGAAGGGAGGCGTATCGAAGCGAAGCCACATCCCGGCGTGTTCAAGGTCCTTCACCCCCATCACGATTCTTGTCAGAACGGTTGACTGCATGGACACCACAGTTCCACAGATTCACGCGGAGACGGGCTTCGAATCGGATGAGTCGCCGCCGCTTCGCGTGACCGGATTTATCTGTTTGGTGTGTGGCATCTTGAGCATTTTCAGCCCGATTGGGCGGGGGATGTTGATCTTCCCTGTACTCGCCTTTGTGTTCGGTC
Organism: Rubripirellula sp.; assembly: GCA_029287555.1. Classification (GTDB taxonomy): domain Bacteria; phylum Planctomycetota; class Planctomycetia; order Pirellulales; family Pirellulaceae; genus Rubripirellula. The sequence goes on from JARFQX010000531.1 coordinate 528, forward strand.
TGATCGCGCTGCGGCGAAGCGACGGGCCTCCCCCGGTGGGTCGGCGTCCAGCGATGCTTGGAATGCTCCTGGCGGCGGGATTCGGTATGTGTGGCGTGATGCTGCCGTTCTTAAAGTCGGAAACGCTCGGTAGCCAAGCGGAAAGATTTTCGCGTTACTACCTGGAAGTGATAGCCCTGGGGCAAGATGAGTTTGCGCTGGAATTGAACAAGGACTACGTCAATCGGTTTCCCGAGACGATGTCGTTGAAAGAGCACTATTACGCCAACGATCAATCCCTGCAACGATTCACGGAGTTTCGCGATAGCTCGGTCAACGAGATGATTCGCCAGCGAGGTCCCGGCGCCCCCTGGGTGCTCGATCGACCGGTCCGGGTCTACTATTCCTACCGACGAGAACACGCCGAGGTGGTCTGGATGGACCCGACCGGTGAGGTTGAATCGAAGATCCTGATGATCTTGGAGTATCGCGTTGATTCCAAGGGCCAGGGCCAATGGAACGTGGCAAACGCGATGCCGTTGACGCAGCGATACGTGGCCGACTCCATTTTGTAGGTTGGAAGTCCGTTGATCAGACAAATCGGCGTGTCCAAGGAGCTAATGAAAGTCGCGGGAGCGCATTCGTAGGCCGGTTGTTTCGTCGCTTAGATCGGTGAGTCGGCCGACAATCACGTGAATCACCCCGCGACGGTTTTCTAGCTTGCCGTCGACCAGCCACGCGTTGCTCGTGCGAGCAATTCGAAAGAAACGTTTCCAAACGGCGGCGAAGAGCACCAGGTTCACGGTGCCTGTTTCGTCTTCCAAAGTAACGAAGGTAATGCCCTTGGCGGTTGAAGGTCGTTGCCGGAGTAGAACCAAGCCGGCGACACGGACATGCCGCCCGTCGCGCAAGTTCGGCAGGTCGGATGATCGCACGCATCGCTTGTTCTCGAGTTCCGTGCGAACGAACGAGATCGGATGGGCTTTCAAGCTCAATCCGGTCGTGTCGTAGTCCGCATGTACCTCTTCCATGAGCGACATCGGTATCAGGGTTTCGGGGGTCGGTTCTTGTTCGGGGATTGCTTCCAAGAGCGGTTGACGTCCTGGGTTTGCATCGCGTGACAGCGAATGCCAGACCGCCGCTCGACGGTCCCCGGCGATGGAGCCGAGCGCATCGGCGTCGGCCAGGATCGCCAACGTGGCTTTTCCCACCCCGGCACGCCGGTTCAGGTCGTCGATGTTTTGGTAAGGTCCACCGTTGCGTCGTTCCTTGACAATGAGCTCCGCCGCCTCACGGTTAAGTCCACGAATGGTTTGCATCCCCAGACGGATCGAAGGCTGAGTCGTGTTCGTCCAGCATCGACGGTTGGGTCTGCCCGACGGCGGTGGCGACTTGTGGTCCGCTTCCAGAGTCGATTCCCAATCGCTGTGGTTGACATCGACGCCAAGCACGGTGATGCCGTGGTCGCGGGCGTCGCCGATCAGCTGGGCCGGAGCGTAAAAGCCCATCGGCTGACTGTTCAGGATCGCGGTACAAAAAGCGGCCGGGTAATGGCACTTCAGGTAACACGAGGCGTAAACGAGCAACGCAAAGCTGGCGGCGTGAGACTCGGGAAAACCGTATTCGCCGAAACCGCGGATCTGATGAAAGACGTGTTCAGCAAACTCCCGGGGGAGGCCGGTCCTTTTCATCCCATCGAGGAGTTTAACACGGAAGCGATCGATCACACCGGGTCTTCTCCAGGCAGCCATCGCTCGTCGGAGTTGGTCGGCTTCGCCCGGTGTGAAGCCGGCGGCCACCACGGCGAGACGCATCGCTTGCTCCTGAAAAATTGGTACGCCGAGCGTCTTCTCCAACACACCGCGAATCGCGTCGTTCGGATAAACCACTGACTCCGGATTCTCTCGTGCCTTCAAGTAGGGATGCACCATGTTGCCCTGGATGGGACCAGGACGGACGATCGCCACTTCCACCACTAAGTCGTAGTAGCAGCGTGGTTGCAATCGCGGCAGCATGCTCATTTGGGCACGGCTCTCGATCTGAAACACCCCAATCGTATCGGCCGCGCAGATCATGTCGTACGTGGTTGAGTCCTCCTGGGGAATTGTCGCCAGGGTCAAGTGACGCGCATGGTATTGGTCGACCAGATCCAGACATCGATGCAACGCCGAAAGCATCCCCAACGCCAAGACATCGACTTTCAAAATGCCAAGTTCGTCCAGGTCATCCTTGTTCCACTGAATCACCGTGCGGTCTTCCATCGACGCATTCTCGATCGGGCAAAGTTCGCAGAGACTGCCGGCTGTCATGACCATGCCGCCTACATGCTGCGACAAATGTCGCGGAAAACCTTCGAGCGTTTCCACCAGGTAGACAAAGCGTTGGCCGGCCGTCGAGTCGGGATCCAGGCCTCCCCATCGGCAACGTTCCGCGAAGGCTTCACCGCTGCCGCCCAGTTTGGCGATCGCATCAATCGCATCGACCGAGACACCCAATGCTTTGCCAACCTCCCGCACGGCGCTCTTGGTGCGATAGGTAATGACCGTTGCCGTCAGGCCCGCGCGATCTCGACCGTATTTGGCGTACAGATACTGCAGGACTTCTTCGCGGCGTTGATGTTCGAAATCCACATCAATGTCTGGCGCCTCGTTTCGCTCCCGGCTGACGAAACGCTCGAATAGCAAATCCGATTGGCTGGGGTCGACGTTGGTGATCCCCAGGCAGTAGCAAACCGCAGAGTTGGCTGCCGAGCCCCGACCCTGGCAAAGGATGTTCTGCTCGCGCGCGAATCGGACCATGTCCCAAACGGTCAAGAAGTATGCCTCGTAGTGAAGCTCTTCGATCAACTTCAGCTCGTGGCGAAGCAGTTCAACCACTTTCGAAGGGACCCCGCCCGGCCAGCGACCTTTGGCTCCTTCCCAGGTCAATCGTTTGAGATGCTCAATCAGTGTCATCCCCGGCGGCGCGATCTCTTCGGGGTACTCGTAACGCAGTTCGTCTAAAGAGAACTGGCAACGATCCGCCACTTCAAGCGTTCGAGAGATCGCTTCGGGTACCTGTCGGTAAAGGTCCCCGATCTCCGATAGCGAACGGAGATGTCGCTGGCTATTGGCGAAGCGATCCCGATGCACTTGATCAATCGTGGTTCCATGCCGGATGGCGGTCAGACAATCGTGCATCAACATGCGGTCGGGCGTGTGGTAATGCACATCGCCGGCCGCCAGCAGCGGCAATCCGCTGCGTGTCGATAATTGTTGCAGTTGGCCGATGGAAGCGTTGTCGTCGACACCTCGATGCAGTTCGCAGAACAGGTAACCACGATCTTCGAACACCTCGCGAAAGGATCCACGCAGAAACACGAGCGAGGGGATCCCGGGCAAGGCACCGTCGTGCAAGGAGCCAGATTGCGATGGTCCAACGTTTGGCGGCGAGGCGCGGTCCGGATCCATTCGTGGAATCAGACCAGCCAGCATCCCCGGACTGAATTCGACCACGTCGCTCCAGGCAAGTTGGCATTCGCCTTTCTCAGCCCGCAGCCGCCCACGCGAAATCAGTCGGCACAGGCGACCGTAGGCCGCCCGATCGCTTGGCCATAGCACCAAGGGTGGAGCGTCGATCGGATGGATTTCCGCACCCACGATGTAGGGCAGTCCCCATTCTTTGGCTGGCGTGTGACCCCGTACGACGCCAGCGACCGAGGCGATGTCGGTCAAGGCGAATCCCGCATACCCAAGCTCCGCCGCCCGTTCGACCAGCTCGTGTGGATGCGAGGCGCCGAGCAGAAACGAGAAGTTGCTTTTGCTGTGCAGTTCGACGTACTGCATAAGACCTCCGCCGGGATGGTGAATGAATGTTCACCTTAGTGGTTGTCTTCATCGCGGTGAAGCCCAGTCAAGTCACGACCGGAAGCAGGCGAATAAAGGAGACCGTCGACCGAGCTACTGCGGCCGCTGAGGGGGACAAAAAGAAAAAGGGAGGAAAAGGATTCTTCCTTAATCGGGTCCTTATCTTTTGAGGACGCATCGTAGGGAACATACACCGACGTAAACAAGCGAGTCCCGTCGCGCATCGGCACCATTGCTTCGAACTTCGCGTACTCAGATCGAATTGCATCAGCCCTTGAAAGCGTCGGCTCGTCGCCCGCGAAGGGCGGAAGCAAGAACAGCAAGCACGCGTTCGGAGTCAGAAAGTGACGGAGTCAGAAAGGGACGGGCGCAAATCAATCGATTCTCCATGCGAACAGGGGATCTGAAACAGCACACGACGATACAGCAGACGAAGAATCAGGACACGACGAGACAAAGACGGATCGATTCATAGTGGGTCGCGACTGCTGGTCGGGCTTCAACAACCGATCCATCCGAATTGCGACGAATCGAGAGCCGGACCGAGATCGACAGGCATAACGCAAACATCCATTGCTTCACGGGCTCTAGTGTGTAGGGCCGCTGGTTGTTGCCGGGGGGCTTACGTTTTGGAAACAAGAGCATTGTTGACGACGTTCAATGCCGGGGACTTCGGTTTGAATCTGGGGACGATCGATGCGGCAACCGCCAATTCCGGTGCGGAGCGTTAATTCGGCGAATGCAGATCTGCAATACGTCACCGCCAACGAGGATCACGACCAAGGGATCGAGCTTAAGTCGCTTCACCCACGCTTGGCTGCTAGAAAAAGGGGCTCTACGAAATCGCCAAGTTGAGTTGCCGCGGCCTTGAATGGTGAGCCCCGTCGCGCAACAGCCTGCTCCTTGAGGGAGATTCGACGATGATAGAAAACCCGTGTCCAAATTGTGGCCAGGCTCGCGAATCTCTCAGTACAGTCTGCGGCGAATGCGGCTGGCGTCCAGCGCCGATTCGTGAAAAGCACGCGGAACGTACGACCACCGAGAAATCAAGAACACTAGTCCTGAATCAAGCGAGCGTTGATTCGCAATTGTTTTAGAAAACTCGAAAACCCTCGGCGTTTAGGGAACGAAAAAGAGCCAGGCAGGGTTTGGGCAACGTTTGGAAGTCGGCTGCGGAAACGCACTTGTGAAATTGAGGAAGGTGGGGCAACAGCGTCGTCTTAAGCCTGGCGCTTTCCATGCTCGGACATGCAAGAATCGCGCGCTGTCCTCCAAGAAAGCCCGATCCTGCAGCCGAAATGCCGATCAGCGCGCAGCGGGCAACGATGATCCGATCGAAACATCGCATCGGAGCCGTGTAAGGGAA
>JARFQX010000602.1 GCA_029287555.1 Rubripirellula sp.
GTCGGGCAAGTACATGAACCAACTCGTGGTACAGCGGCGCGACGAGAAACAGATCGGTGCCGGTGATCGCGGTGCGTTGCATCGGCGCGATGTCGACGCGACCGGCCAACAATCGTTCGCGGTTATCGAGCGATCCGCCGCCAGGCACGACTTCGAACTTGATCGGGTAGGAAGCCTTCACTCGTTGACCCAGCAATTTGGCGATGTCGTTGTAAAATCCCTTTTCAACGCCGCCAGCCATCCGCACGCTCGCCGGCATGGCATCCTTGGTTGCGTCCCGGTGTCGTTGCCATGCGGTGAAGAGCGATACGGCGATGACGGGGGCGAGCAGCATCAGCAGTAACATCGCCGCCTGGAACCTGCGATGCAGGTCCGAGCTGTGAAGGACACGACGACCCGATAAAGCGCCTACCAGGGGAACGCCTTCGAACCAGTGCCAGAGTTTTACAACCTGTGAGCGGGGGCGAGCATCGATTGGTCGCCCTTCCAAGAAGGCGTTGAGTTCGTTGGCCAGTTTTTCGGCGGACTCGTATCGTTTGTTCGGGTTCTTCTCGAGGCACTTGGCGATGATCGTATCCAGATCCGCCGGGACATCCCGCCGCAACGAACGCACCGAGGGCGCCGGCTCGTGGACCACCTGCATCAGGGTTTGCATGACCGTGTCAGCAACGATCGGGGGTCGCCCCGTCAAACAGGCAAACAAGATGGCGCCGAGTGAATAAACGTCGCTGCGGTGACTGGCCCGGTCGCTGTGCCCACCGGCCTGCTCGGGAGCCATGTAATGAGGCGTGCCGACCGCTGCGCCGCTTCCGGTCACACTGCTATCCGAGTCGAGGTGTTTGGCGAGACCGAAGTCGGTGACGTGAATCTGGTCTTGATGGTCGATCAGCACATTGGCGGGTTTCAAGTCCCGATGCAGCACCCCTTCTTGGTGAGCGTGGTGGATCGCCCGGGCGACGTCGCGCACGTACCGAGCCGCCTCTTCGGGTTCGAGCTCCGATTCATTGATCCGGCGCTGCAGATCGGTGCCACGGATATACTCCATCGAAAAGAAGTGGTGACCGGCGCGGCGTCCGAATTGATGAACCGAGACGATACCGGGATGATGCAGTCGGCCGGCCGCCTGGGCCTCGGTGTAGAACCTTCGGACCTCCGCATCGTCGGCTAACATGCCGCTGCGAATCATCTTGACCGCGACCTCGCGATCCAATTGATGCTGCTTGGCGCGGTACACGACTCCCATCCCACCCCGGCCAATGACTTCCAGCAACAGATAGTCGCCGAGGTCAAAGGGGAGCGTCGGCCCGGGATCCCCTTTGGCTCGATGGGCCATGGGAAGCGTCGCTGCCGGGTCCGCTCCGGCTTCGCCGGAGACGTCGAGCGAGACGGTTTCCGCCGTGGCGCTGTTGCTCGTCGGCTCCGCGGGGCTTTGGGTGACTTGGCCGATCAGGTCCGCCGCCTCAATGAGTTGGCGGAGGTCGTCAGCGAGGTCGGGGAATTGTGCGAGAAACTCCTCACGGCTACTCAATTCGCCGGCATCACACGAACGCAGGTAAGCCGCAAAGGCTTCATCCAGCGGATCGTGTTGGGGCGGTGAATCGGTCATGCGGCAAACGTAAGGGAGTAAGGGTCGCCAACGGCGCAGCGGCGAATCATGCTGTCGGCGGCCGGGGCAATCGTGCAGACGAAGCAATCATGAAATCGACATGCATCGTCGAATTGGTATGTGGCGACAGCCCCGAGTTGGGGACGGGCTTCAGACAAGTAGGCCGCAAATCGCATCTCTTGCGGGCGCGCCACGTCGTGATTCATTGTGACGGCCGCAGCGACTCAGATCCACGGGCAATCGTTCGGATTTAGGATCGTCCTCAGCTTTTGAAGGCCGCGTTTGAGTAATCCGGCTACCGCGGTATCACTTTTTCCCATCCGCTCGACGATCTCCGAGAGCGGCAAGCCTTCCATGTAGCGGAGGCGGATCGCTTCGGCCTGTGTCTCGGGCAGTTCGTGTAACGCCTCGAGCAGGGACAAAACCGCTTCTTCGCGGATCACCACGCCGCTCGGGCTGGTCGTGCTGCCCGGGAGCTGATAGATCCAACCGCCCGCGGAGTCCTGCCCCGCGGCTTTGGGAGATGCCTCGACCTCTCGCTTGACCGATCGCTTTTGCGTGGTCACGTGCCTCGCCACCGCCGTGGCGACGTTGTTCTTGAGCATTCCCCGCAACCACCCGGCGAATTCTGCGGGAGTCTCCCCACGAAACGCGGGGAGATCTCGTTTCGCCTCCAGATAGGTCAGCTGGACAATATCGGACGGATCGATTCGACGACGGAGCCGATCGGACAGGTAGCGATGCGCAAGCATCAACAGAAAACCCCGGTAACGCTCCAGCAGTCGGCCGAGTGCTTCGTTGTTGCCTTGCTTCGAGGCGACTACCAGCTGTGTTGTCGACTGATCGCCTTCCACCGTTTAATCCTTGCCGCACCTCGATCCGACATGTAGCCCCCTTTAGCTTACCCGATACAATCTAGAGCGTTGATGGGCGGGTGATGAGGTCGCAGTTGGCATCATCGTCAGTCGCTTCGCGGGAATCGCCTCGCCCGTTCTTAGCGCGGATTTGGCTCTCCGGGTAGGGCACGAAGACCTCGCCGAGACCGGTGCCGAGATCGGTTCTCGCCAAGATCGGGGCGCTGAAAAAGGTTTTCCGCCATTTTGCGTAGGGAGAAGGAGAAACGGAATGGAATCGATGATTCCCCAACAGACGCGTTCCCGTACCGGTTGGTGCGGTCGGTCGCTGATCGCCTTGACCTTCGGGTTCGTCTTGGGATTGATGGTCTTCTCGAGCGGTTGTGGCCGGCAGTCGGCTCCGACATCTGGCGTTGATCGTTCCGATGGCGATGCGCCGGGCGATGCTCAAACTCCCGAGGTTTCCTCGGCGCCCGGCAAGCTGGAAATGCCGACGGAGATTGCGCCGGAATCGGATCCGCCCGAGCCTGCCGGGACAGGGGGCATCGAGATGCCCAAGGACGTCGCGGTGCCCGAGGAGAGCGGGGCTTCGGTTTCGCCCGAGATTGAATATGGAAGTTGGCAGGACATCCAGACGTTTGCGAAGTCACGCGGTCGTGTCACCGTTGTCGATCTGTGGTCACTTGCCTGTGAACCGTGCTTGAAGGAGTTTCCCGGATTGGTGAGCCTGCACGATCGTCTTGGTTCCAAGGTTCAGTGCGTTGCCGTGGACTTGGACTTCGATGGTCGCCAAACGCGCCCGCCGGAGTACTATGAGGACCGAGTTGTCGCTTTCTTGGAAAGTGTCAACGCTTCCGGTTTCCCCATGTACATCAGTACGACTCCGAGTGACGATGTCTTTGCGGAAGCCGGTTTGCCGTCGATACCCGCAGTGCTCGTTTTTGATCACCAGGGTAACCTTGCCAAAGTCTTCGTGGACGCGGGGGAGTCGGCTGGTTTCACCTACGAGAAGGACGTCGTTCCGTTCGTCAAGAAACTGATCGGCTAGCCGAGGCGATGCGGATGTCGGATTTGACTTGAGGATTGGTTTCACAGGCTTGCAGCAGACGCTTCTGGATCCGATCGACGCAGCGACCAACGTCATGGTGCTGAAGAATCATCTTCATCGCGTGAGCGGCTCGCTGCTCCGCGGCCGGGCGATCCATCGCGAGTTGCCGGATGGCTTGAGCGAGCGAGACGGGTTCGCCCGGCTTGGCCCACAGGATGGTTGGTTCATCCCGTTGCAGCTCAATCGTTCCGCCGGCCCTGGTCGCGATCACCGGGGTCCCCAGGGCCATCGCCTCCAGGACAACGTTGGGCATGCCTTCAAAGTGCGAGGGCAATATCAGGGCGTCGGACGACTTGATGAATCGCTCCGGGTTGATCTGCTTGCCCAGAAAATCAATCTGGTGTGGATCCGCCACTTGGCTTGCCCACCGCGATTCCAGTTCACCCCGCAGCGGTCCGTCCCCAATCAAGCGAAGTCGGATCGGAGGCAGATGCTCTGGCCAAGCCGATTGGCAAAGCGAGATTGCCTTGATCAGATCGACGTGGCCTTTCTCTTCGGTCATCCGTCCGACGCAAACCAGTGTCAACCGA
>JARFQX010000615.1 GCA_029287555.1 Rubripirellula sp.
CTCGCCGCTGGACTCTCGCCCCTCTTACCCCTCATCAAAAGCAGCATCAAAGGCAATATTGCTTGGAGAGAAATCGAGCTTCTTGGTGAACTCGCAAGCTTCACGGGCGCCGAACGTCCGTTCCATGCCGCTGTCCTCCCATTCAATCGACAGGGGGCCCTGGTAGCCGATGTCGTTCAGGGCGCGGATGATCTCTTCAAAGTTCACACCGCCGCGACCGGGACTGCGGAAATCCCAACCCCGTCGATGATCGCCAAAATTGAGATGGCTGGCGAGGATCCCGCTGCGACCATCCAACTTGACGATCGCATCCTTGATGTGAACGTGATAGATGCGGTCGGGAAACGCACGAATAAACTGAACGGGATCAACGCCCTGCCAAATCAAATGGCTGGGATCGAAATTGAAACCGAACTCGGCTCGGTGGTCCAAGGCTTCCAAGGCCCGCTGGGCCGTGTAGATGTCGAAGGCGATCTCGGTCGGATGCACCTCCAGCGCGTACCGTACGCCGCATTCGCCAAAGACGTCGAGGATCGGATTGAACCGCTCGGCAAGCAACTCAAAGCCGTCGTCGATCATCTTGGGGGGAACGGGAGGAAACGAATAGAGCAGGTGCCAAATGCTGCTGCCGGTGAAGCCATTGACGACATCAACGCCGAACTTCTGGGCGGCTCGAGCGGTGTTCTTGAGCTCTTCGGAAGCGCGCTGGTTGACTCCGCTCGGATCCCCATCACCCCAGACATACTCTGGCAAAATCGCCTTGTGCCGCTCGTCGATGATGTCCAACACGGCTTGGCCGGCCAGGTGGGCGCTAATCGCGTGGCATTGCAAGCCAGCATCGTCCAAGAGTTTCCGCCGTTTGTCGCAGTAGTCGTCCTCGGCGATCGCGCGGTCCACTTCGAAGTGATCGCCCCAGCAGGCCAGTTCGATACCGTCGTATCCAAAATCGGCGGTCATGCGAGCCATTTCTTCGACGGGCAGGTCGGCCCACTGGCCAGTAAATAGAGTGACGGGTCGAGCCATGAATTTCTCCGAGGGGACAAGCGGGGAAGAGCAAAGAATGAATGCGGAACGAGCAATTATTTTGCGCTCCGGCGGCCAATCTCTGCAACATGCCGGGGATCGCAGGGCGTCTTCCCCGCCGGTTCTGCCCCCCGGAACGTTTCCCGGCGTCAGGCTGGCGGATAGATCCTCGCGGCGTTGCTGCGGTCGGCATCCCGGCATCACCCCCCCCGGCGCCAAAGCGGTTCGCTGGCTCAGCAATGGTGACGAAACGGAAGCTCTCCACTGCATCGCTTTGCGAAAACGAGATAAGATGGAGATTCTCGCATCAACGTTTCTTCGCAGTCAGTGTCGGGCAGGACGCGGAGCGGGTTTGCTCCCTTGGCCCTCGCGGCATTCACGAATTCAATCGTCCACAAAGGTGGCTTTTCCATGCGATCGAACCATTTGATTTGTTCTCTGTTATTGGTCGCCACAGCGGCCTTCAACGCGTCTGCCCAGGAGGCGACGGCGAAAAAAGATTCCATCGATGCGGCCATCGACCAATCGGTCAGTCGAGGCATCGATTTCCTGCGTGAGCGAGGGCAGGCCGATAACGGATCGTTCAGTCCGGAAACCGGCGCCGCGGTGACGGCGATCTGCGTTCGCGCGATTCTGGAAAACCGCCCTCAAGCCCTGAATGATCCAGCCGTCAAAAAGGCGATCGAGCACATCGAGTCGAAGATCCAGGGGGATGGCGGGATTTATGCACAGGGATCCCGGTACCGCAATTACGAGACATCCATCGCCGTTGGTGCCCTCGTCAAGGCAAATCGGGACGGCCGATACGACAGCGTGCTGAAGCGGGCGGAGACTTTCTTGAAGGAGATTCAGTGGGACGAGGGGGAAGGGGTCAAGCCGTCTGAACCGGCTTACGGCGGCGCGGGATACGGGTCCCATGAACGACCCGACCTGTCGAATACCTCCTTCTTGATCGACGCGCTCAGGGAGTTGGGAAATGATTCGGACGACGAAGCGATCCAGAAGGCACTCCAGTTTGTCGTGCGAACCCAAAACCTGACTGGTCATGGGAATGACACCAAGCACGCTCAAGCCGTCGGTGACGGTGGTTTCTACTATACGCCGGCCGCCGGCGGCCAGAGCCAGGCGGGCGAGGCCGCGGGTGGAGGACTGCGCAGTTACGGATCGATGACCTACGCCGGACTCAAGAGCATGATCTATGCTGGGCTGAGCAAAGACGATCCGCGCGTGGCCGCTGCGATGGACTTCATTCGCAAGCACTACACACTGGACGAAAATCCAGGGATGGGTCAGGCCGGTCTGTTTTATTACTACCACACCTTTGCCAAATCACTTGACGCCGCCGAGATCGATATCCTTGACGACGCGTCGGGAAATCCACACCCGTGGCGAGAGGAACTGGCTCGACATTTGATCGGACTTCAACAGGAGGACGGATCTTGGGTCAACTCGGGCAACGAACGCTGGATGGAGGGCGATCGTCAACTGGTGACCGCCTACGCGCTGTTGGCGCTCGCCTACTGCCGCGAATGAACGCTCCATGGCATGAAGCTTTCGTCACCGACTACAATTCCAACTCCCATCCAGTCCGCTGGCGACGGTGTGCCGTGTCGGTGAACGAAACATCGGCGTGACGGCTGCCGCAACGAAGCCCCCCCTGAGCATTCACTCTGAACAGCATTCACTCTGGAAGACGAAGGTCCACCCATGTATCAACGATCGAAATCCATCTGCTTGGCCTTGGTGCTGGCGATGCTCCCTTCCAGTCAACTCCTGGCGGAAGAGAACGAGTCGGAGTCGGGGTCCGGGTCATTGTGGATCACATCGATCGACAGAGTCGGGACAAGCGACGAGTTCGTGGCGGCCTCGGCCAATGGTCTGCTACTTCGAGAAGCGGATGTCTTCAGTTTCAACGCGAACAATCCCAATGAGCTGACCAAGCTGTACTCTCATCCGGCCGCCGTGTGGTGCGTGGCATCGAGCAGCAGCGGCGATAGGATTGCCAGCGTCGATTACCGCGGCAATTTGATGATCTACGAAAAGGCGTCCCGCGTAACCAACCTTCACGAGAAAGCGCTCGAGCGATGGTGCCAGGCGATGCTGATCTCCCCAGACGACCGCTTTGTCATTGCCGGGAACGAGGCGGGCAAGGTGATGGCGTGGGACATCTCGGCCAATCAAATCAGCAAGAGTGCGGAGCTCGACGGCCACGCCGTGACCGGTCTGGCGCTCTCCCCCGACCAAACGCAATTGGCGGCGAGCGATGGTGGCGGACATGTGCACCTGCTGAAATGGCCGGAGTTGGAACCGATCGGAAAGATCGAGGTCAGTGAAGAATCCGCTTGGTGCGTAGCCTACGATTACAGCAGTTACCTGTTAGTGGGCAGCAGCGACCGTCACCTTTACCGCAGTGAGGCCAAGCCGGATGCGAAAGCGGAAGTGCTGGCCAAGGGAACCGATTGGATCACCGAATTGGCGATCTCGCCATCGGGTCAGGTCGCGGCCGCAGAGGTCGGCGGGCGTTTGCACTTCCCCACCGGCGGCGGCAGCGAATCGATGCAGGCCGAAAGCGGGGTCTGGGCGCTCTGTTGGAACGGTGATGCCCAGCTCTTCGCCGGCACACGAAAGAACGGCATCCTGATTGCCGGCCAATCATGGAAATGGACCGAACCACAACCCGCGCCGGCTGAACCGGAACCCAAGGCGGACGCCGAGAAACCGGAGTCGAACGGTGATTCGGAGGAGACGGGCGGAGCGGAATCCGAAGGGGACAAGTCCAAAGACGAGGCGGAGGAACCAGCAGCCGAGCCGGAGGCGGCCAGTGAGAACCAGCCATGAATGAGGCTCCGGCGGTCGAAGAGGCAACGCCATCCAAGCAACCATTGGAGTACGTCGTTCGGTTTGGGTCGATGCGGACCTTGGGCGTGATGAGTTCGCGCCATCCCTATCGTTACGGCGATGAGGTCGTCGCCAAGACGACTCGAGGCACCGAGATTGGGACGGTCCTCTGTGAGGCGACACCCGCGGCCGTTGATTCGATGAAGGAGCCAACCGAGGGCCGCATCATCCGCCGCTTGACCGAGGACGATCGAACTCAGGCCCAACACCTGGAGGGATTGAAAACGGAAGACCTTGAGCAGTGTGCTTGCTGCGTGGACGCTCTGGGGTTGCAGATGGAATTAGTCGATGTCGAGCGGATCCTCGGTGGGGAAAGATTGGTGGTCTACTTCCTGGCCGAAAACCGTGTCGACTTTCGGCAATTGGTCCGCGATTTGGCCAAGCAGTTTCAAACCCGGATTGAAATGCGTCAAATCGGCGTGCGTGACGAGGCGAAACTGTTGGCCGATTACGGCGATTGCGGCCGCCCGATTTGCTGTGCAAGTTTCCTCAGCAAAATGCCGCCGGTCTCCATGAAGATGGCAAAGCTGCAAAAGGCCACGCTCGACCCTACCAAGATTTCCGGTCGTTGCGGTCGATTGAAATGCTGCTTACGTTACGAGTACGACACCTACGAAGCGTTGTCACGCGAACTTCCGGCACCCGGATCGGTGGTACTGACCCGCGAAGGCAATGTAACCGTGATTGCACAGGACCTGCTGTCGCAGCAATTGACTGTCAAGACGGAGGACAATCGCCGAATCATGATTCACGGGGACGACGTCCTGAGCGTCGTTCATTCCGCCGAGCATTCGGGCAAAACGCGTCGCAACAAATCCAAAAAGAACAAGTCATCCATTCCCAACGGCCGCGACTGACGCACCATCGTCGCGCACCATCGTCTGACGCCCAACGACGTGTCGCACTCAATGGCTTCTTTCCCTTCAATCCCAAAGACCCTGACCATGAAGTCTCCATTGCAAGCGATGCGAGATTTGTTGAATGAGGACAAGCGATACAAGCTGGAGGCCTACCAGTTCATCCGCGAATCGCTGCAATACGCCGACGTACACTTGATGGAAAACGCCGGCGAGACGCAAGAACTGGGCG
>JARFQX010000636.1 GCA_029287555.1 Rubripirellula sp.
GATTACAGCGTGCTGGCATCCCGAGACGATGAGTCGATTCCCGAGGCCAAGTACGAAGACAATACCCCGGCCAACGCACAAAACGAAACTGAAAAGGATTGATCGTTTTCGGCCCTCGTGCTCGTGCTCGTGCTCGTGCTCGTGCTCAATCGGCCCTGCGGACAAAACAAAAACGTCCGAATTCCTGGACCTTGCGTCCCAGGCTAGAAAACGGCATCGCTCCGCGATTCAAGAAAACTGCACAACTTCGAACTGCTTCGATGAGGGACGTCAATCGTTGCAAGAGACTTCCTCGCTCATCGCCGAGTGTGAAAATATCCGCTACGGCGTTGCCCGGAGGGAAAGCGAATCGGGATCACGCGTGCTCGATTTCGCATCGTCCTGGACCTCTAACCCCTAAACCTTCAGGCCGCGGGGCCGATGGTTGACACCGCCACTCCGCGGCGCGACATTGAGTGACGATCGATTGTGGGTGGTTTGCCGCGATCGGTTCGAACACCCTCAGCATGAGATTTCATCAATGTTGGACTTCAGCCTGCTGGCGCAAGATCTCAACAATACGACCGTCGTCGGATTGATCATTGCGTTAATCGTATTCGGCGTGTTGATGGTCTTTCTGCTGATCTTCACTCGCTACTTTGGGTTGTGGATTCAATCGCAGTTGACCCGCGCGGACATTTCTTTCCTCAACCTGTTGGGGATGACTTTTCGCAAGGTCAACGTTCGCGAGATTGTTCGCAGCAAGATCATGGCCACTCAAGCCGGGTTGGTCGACGAGGAACTGACCGGCGAGGCGTTGGAAGCACACTACTTGGCGGGCGGGAACGTTCAACAAGTGATTCGTGCTTTGATCGCAGCCAAGAAGGCCAAGACAATTTCGCTGACCTTTCGAGAGGCTGCCGCGATTGATTTGGCCGGTCGCGATGTGCTTGAGTCGGTGCAGACGAGTGTTTACCCCAAAGTGATCGATTGTCCACCGCGTGGTTCGGCCAAACCATCACTCGATGCGGTTGCCAAAGATGGCATCCAGCTGAAGGTCAAAGCGAGGGTGACGGTTCGAGCCAATTTGCAGCAATTGATCGGTGGTGCCACGGAGGAAACCATTATTGCCAGGGTCGGTGAAGGAATCGTCAGCGCGATTGGATCGGCCGCCGATCACAAAGCCGTGCTGGAGAACCCCGACGTGATCAGCAAGGCGGTGTTGGCCAAACGCCTTGATTCGCAAACCGCTTTCGAAATCGTCTCGATCGATATTGCCGATATCGATGTTGGTGCCAACATCGGCGCCCGACTGCAGGCCGATCAGGCCGAAGCGGATACGCAGGTGGCTCGCGCTCGTGCCGAGGGCAAGCGAGCACGGGCGGCTGCGGAGGAGCAGGAAAACCAGGCGAAGATTGAAGAGAGTCGCGCGTCGGTGGTGTTGGCACAGGCGGCGGTGCCCAAGGCGATGGCCGAGGCTTTTCGCACCGGGAACCTGAACATCCTGGACTACTACAAGTTACAAAACGTTAGTGCTGATACCGAAATGCGCAAGTCCTTGGCCAAGTCGGCCAAGGATGGCTCGCAAGCTGATGAAACGCACTGATTCTTGGCTCGGGCGTCCCCGCCCTAAATCATCGCCGATTCTCCATCTTCAACGCGATCTCAATCGAAGGCGATCTCATGTCCGGAGACTTGGAAGACTTCTTGCGACGGGCGGCACAACGCCGGCAAGCCAAGGCCGCCCAGCAGCGAGGCGGCGGCCAACCGACCGCCGGCTCCAAGACGCGTCCGCAATACACCGATAGCCGGACCGAACGACTTGTTCGAGCCGAGGAGGCCGACGAAGTGTTGATGGCCGAGGTCGTCGAGGACGAAGAGGAGTCGATCGCGGCACGGATGCGACGATTGGAACAGGCCAAGCAGGCGGCAGCCGAGGCCCAGGCTGAACTTGAGCAGCGGAAAAGGGCGGACCGGCGTGGCGGGCGAGCCAAGGTTCAACGTGAAAGTGAAAAGGTTCTCTCGGACAATCCCGCCGAGGACCTGATCCAAATGCTTCAACAACCCGGCGGCATCCAGCGGGCGATCCTGTTGAAGGAAATCCTCGAACGACCCGAAGATCGCTGGTGACACGATTGGGCCAAGCCGACGAATCCCCATCCTCGTCGGAATCATCGCAGCTGCCAGGCGACTTGGCGTCGAAGGTACTCGTGGCCGTCTGCACGCTGAACGAAGCGGACAACATTGTTGAGTTACTCCGGGCAATCCGAGCGGCCATCCCCGAGGCCGATCTGCTCGTTGTCGATGACAATTCTCCCGATGGCACGGGCGACCTGGTCGCCCAGCTGGGGCAGCACGATCGACGCGTTCACCTCGAGGTTCGACGTGATCAAAGGGGGCTCGGCAGTGCGATTCGACTCGCGATGTCCCGTGCCCTCGATGGCCGTTACACGTTCTTCCTCAACCTTGATGGTGACTTCAGCCACGATCCTCGGCAGCTTGCCTCGCTGCTGCAGGAAATGCGAGCTTCGGATGATGTCGACGTGGTGATCGGTTCGCGCTACGTCGAGGGTGGTGCCATCGAGGGCTGGCCGTTTCATCGTCGGTTGATGAGCCGGATGGTCAATCGGTTTGCCACCGCCTGTCTGCGCTTGCCCGTGAGCGATTGCAGCGGCTCGATGCGTTGCTACCGGGTCGCTGCGCTCGAGCGTCTGGGAATTGAGAATCTGCGAGTTGACGGGTACGCCGTGCTCGAGGAAATCCTGGTTAGTCTGGCGGGGCAAGGCTCGAAGATGGTCGAAGTCCCGATCACCTTCACCGATCGCCAGAAGGGAAGCAGCAAGCTGACGCTACGAGAGGCCCTGCGATCCAGCTATCAAATGCTGAAGATGGCGTTTCGACCCCTGAGACGGGCTGAGCGACAGCCGTAACCGAGTCTGCCCCAGCCGTAACCGAGTCTGTCCCAGCCGTAACCGAGTCTGCCCCAACCGTAGCCGAGTCTGTCCCAGACTCGTAGTCGCTGGCCGCCAGGCCGCGAAGACCACCGTCTGAGGACAGACGGAGCTAGTGCGCCTGTGAAGGCGTTTGAATTGTCGGGTGAAAGTCCCGTCCAGGCTAACGTCTGTCTCTTATACACATCTCCGAGCCCACGAGACCAACGACCTAATCTCGTATGCCGTC
>JARFQX010000656.1 GCA_029287555.1 Rubripirellula sp.
ATTTGAAAAGCCACTTGCAGTAGACGGTCGCTCGTTGCGGGGGGACTCCGATGCCTTCCTTCTTCGGTGGTGCCTGATTGGCCGTGCAGGTAAGAGCTGTACCGCCTGCGATCGGTAATCGCATCGGGATCGAACTCGATCGTGATCTGTTCGTCGGTCGCCTGGCCGGATGAAGAGGCCGAGGCTTGCGCATCGCCGATGCCCCCTTCAATCCTTCCGGTAAACGTGATTCCAAAGCCTCCCACCTCGATCAGGTCGCCGTCCCGCAGCTTCTCGGCCTGTTCGAGCCGTTTCCCGCCGAGGAATGTGCCGTTGCGACTGCCGAGATCTTCGATCCGCCATTCGGTTCCGTCCCACCAGATCCGAGCGTGTTGCCGGCTGGCCTGATGGCTGCGAATCACGATCTGGTTGCTCGAAGCACGACCAATCACCGCCTCGCCCGGCGGAGATAAGCGGAACACATCGCTCCAACGGCCGGAGCTCCGTAGCACCAGATAGGCACCTCGGTCTGCCGGCTGGTCGCCCGGGGCGCGATTCGTTCGATTCTGGGAAGAAACGTGTTTCAAGGTGGATCAAACCGCATCCGGTTGGCGGCTGCCAGGGAATCCAAGCGGGGACAGGATCAAGAGGGGATCACGAAGAAGAGACGACCACTTCAACGTAAGAGTTGCCGATCGGGCCGTCCAGCGGCGCCCGAGCATTGCTATCCACCTTGCCTCGCAACCGGGATAACCGCCACATTCGGAGTTCTCTCGGGGGGCAACCTCGTTTTCGAGGTGGCGATGACCCATCCACGTTCCTCCGCTTCAGCCATCCCCGTCCCGGTCGCGAGGAAGAAAAAGCTTCTGTTGCCCTTGCTCGAAGCCAGAAGTATCTTGTTGACGGACTAAGTTTTTCGCTCGAAATCACGCGGAATCCTGGTCACAATAGAGTCCACTTATCGACCCTTCCACTTCGCTCCTGCGGTTCTCGCGCAGTTGTTTCTTTGGAGATCCATTGTGATTCACACGGACCCAAGACGCTTGACCATCATCGTCGCCACCCTTTCGCTCGGCGTCTTGACGTTGGCGACCGCGTTACAAGCGGGATTCGGTTTCGGCAATCAACGATCGGTCGGCGGTGTTATCATCGATCCTACGGGCATGGTTCGTACCGCAACGTTGGACGAGCGACGAGAATTGGCCAATTTCATCCGTGAGGGACTCGAGCCACTTCAGGGCGACCTTCGTGAGGCAACCGAGATGCGAGTTATCTCGCTGAAGGGGCTTCAGCAAGCGATTGTCGACAGTCATGCGGAAGGCAATCCGGTCCCTGACGAAGTGGAATTCCTGGCCGGACTGCAACGGATCGTGTATGTGTTTGTCGCACCGGACCGGCAGGACGTCTTGATTGCCGGACCAGCCGAGCCCTGGGAGCTTCGGGAGGACGGCTTCGTTGTCGGTACCGTCACCGGCGGTGCGACGATGCGATTGGTCGACCTTATTGTGGCGCTCCGTAGCGTCGAATCGGCGCGACAAGGCGGGATCAGTTGTTCGATTGAGCCGACCGATGAAGGAAGGCTGCGTTTGCAACAGTTCTTGCGTCGTATCAAGCTTCGCCCGGGGCAGAGCCCCGTTGTTTATGAGGCTTCGATGCGCGAGGCCTTTGGTCCGCAGATGATTCACCTCAGTGGGGTCCCCGCCGATACGCGATTCGCCCGCACACTCGTTGCAGCCGACTTCGAGATGAAGCGAGTGGCGATGGCTTTGACCGAATCGCCCGTTCCGGGATTGCCCAGCTACCTGCAGATGACTCGCAACAGCCAACAAGCGGACAACCAAAACCCACGCTGGTGGATGGCCTGCGATTACGATGCGTTGGCCAAGAGCGAAGACGGGTTGGCATGGAAGCTCTCCGGTCAGGGCGTCAAGACGTTGACCGAACAGGACATCATCAGTCGGGACGGCAGCGCTCGAGGGGCTGGCAAGTCCGACAAGATGGCGGAGTTGTGGGCCAACAAGATGACCGAGTCTTACGTCGAAATGGCAAAGGAGATGCCTGTTTTCGCCGAACTGAGAAACATCATGGACATGACGGTCGTCGCCACGTTGATCGTCCAGGAACGCCTGGGCGAACAAGCCGGACTTGATTTATCCGTCCTGGCTCGTGATCACGACGCCCTGGAATTGGCTTCCTACACGATTCCCAAGGCGGTTGAGCCTCAGTGCAGCTTCATTCGCGGAAGAAACGGCTGGGTCGTGTCGGCATCCGGTGGTGTCGACATCAACGGCTTTGAAGTGGTTGCCAATCAAGAGGTTACCCCTGCGGTGGCTTCCGCTCGTTCGACCGCGTTGGCGGCAAATACCGGCGACCGCTGGTGGTGGAATAAGTAGTCCAACTGGCTCGATCGGTAAATCGAAGGCGGATCAGTGGACGGGCCGCTTTCAATTGAGTTTCGGGTCGCTGCCCACTTGGGCGAGCGACCTACGCAATGGCTTACTCAACTCCCTAAACGATGGATCGTGCGATGGGGCCCTGGGGGTTTCGAACCTTCGAAGATGAGCTGGCCTGCGATTGGCTTGAGGACCTTTTCGACTCCGATCCGGTCCTTTTCTTTCGCCACTGCCTGGACCTTCGAGGATTGGATTACGTCGAGTACTTGGCGGGAATCGGCGTGATCTGCACGTCCGAGATGGTTCACGCGATCTGTGATCGACCTCGTAATGAATTGCCCCCCGCGGCGCACACGTGGCTTCAACAGCACCACCGGTTGGACGTCGTCAACTTGCTACCCGACGCGATTGCTGGGCTCCGTCGGGTTCTCGGACCCGAATCGGAATTGCGGCAACGGTGGGAAGATCACGATCAATGGGGTGGGCATTGGAAGCGATGCAACCGGGACCTGCTCCGCCGGATGGAGTCGGATTTCCTGTCGGCCTGCACCGCCGGTGAATATCGTCGGGCCGCGGAAAGCCCTGATTACGGCGAAACTTGACCGCGGCGAGGTTGAAAGCCTGGGGTACGAGGTTGAAAGCCTGGGATAATAGGCGAGATAATGAGCCGCAAAGGATCGTTGGACGGTCCACGTGCGGGGAATTCGCTGGGGAGGAAGTACGTTGACGCCAGAAGCCACGATCGAAAACGACGACTCCGACTTCTCGCCGATGAAGACTCGGTGGCAGGAGAATCACGGGAATCTGCTGATGGCGTTTGTCGGGATGATTCTCTTGGTTGGCTCGGGATTACTAATCTACCGACAAAATCGCTTCGTTCCGCCTCGTTTCCCCGAGTCGGGTATGATTGTGCAACCAACATCCGAGGCGTCGACCGCGGCGGTCGATGGACAGGCGGCGGGAGATTTTGTGACGCTTCGCGTTGCCGGAGCGGCGAACGACCTGGGCTCGATCAAGATCGCGATCTATGGGAGCAACGAGAGCTTCAATGATCCCGATCGAGCACTGGCCACCAACACGCTGCCTCTGGCAGATGGCGTGGCGGAATGGTCGATCCCCGTCTCGGCTCTTCCGGGGGAAATCGCCATCGCCGCGTACCATGACGAGAACGATGACCGGCAGCTGACGCTCAATCGGTTCGGAATCCCCAGCGAGCGGTATGGTTTTTCCCGCAATGCGCGAGGATTAACCGGTCCGCCCAATTTCCGCCAAGCGGTC
>JARFQX010000707.1 GCA_029287555.1 Rubripirellula sp.
TCTCGAATCACCAAACGAGGCCGTGGCGCGGCTTGCACGATCAAGCCGGCACTGGAGAGTTGTTCGACGTATCCAAGACTGCTGCCGTCGAGCGCCGGCAACTCCTCCGCATCGATCTCGACGATGCAGTTGTCGATTTCCAGAGCGGCGAGAGCCGCCATCAGGTGCTCTACCATTTGGAAGTGGACATCGCCGTTGGACAGAATCGTCCGCAGGCCCGCTTCCCGGCGGAATCGCACATTCGCCAAGCAGGTGTTCGGGGGCGGCAGGTCCACGCGAATCAACCGGATTCCCGTGCCCAACGCCGCCGGGTGGACGGTCACGCAAACGGCTTGCCCACTCCAGTAGCCTCGGCCACGGATTTCACAAGACGCGGCGATCGTGTGCTGATTGCGTGAAGGATTCACGCCGCGGGCCTCCCTACCCGTTTGGCTCACACTTCCTTGCATGAGCCGCTTGCTAAATGC
Organism: Rubripirellula sp.; assembly: GCA_029287555.1. Taxonomy (GTDB): domain Bacteria; phylum Planctomycetota; class Planctomycetia; order Pirellulales; family Pirellulaceae; genus Rubripirellula. The sequence goes on from JARFQX010000707.1 coordinate 468, forward strand.
GAATCCGCAGCGGATCGTCGTGTCGCGGTCGGAGCGACCAGGAATCGACCGGGTGAACGGATACCCGGTACCAATCCCGGTCGCCGATTTCCGCGCGACCATCCCTGCAAAGCAAGACGACGCCGATTAACGCTTTGCGTTGCTCGGGCCCGTCGCTGTCTTCATGGTCTGGTCCAGGTACTGCATGACTCCCTTGGTCATGTCGAGCGCCTCGTCGTGATACACAATGTTCTTCATTACACCGCGAATCACTGACTCACTCTTCTCCAACGTCATCTCTTCGCTGTTGTAGCGAAGGACCAGATTGATCTTGTAGTGCCCCGCCAGGAACTTCACTCCGTTGGCGATCAATTGGTAGTTGTTGTAGTAGATCTTGGCCTCAGCCTCAGCGAGTTCCTTTTGCTTGCGTGCCATCTCGAGTCGCAACTTCGACTCCATGGAAGCAACGCGTTCTTCTTGCGCGGCGTATTCTGCGGAACCGACTTTGAACGCTTTGAGTTGCTCGGCCGCTTGCTTCAGCTCTTCTCGCTTCGCCTGCAATTCCGTATCGTAGGCTTTCAAGTCGGATTCGACCTTCTCCACCTGCGCCTTGATGCCCGGGTGGTTCTTGAAGATGTAGGCCACATCGACCACCGCGATTCGATGTCCCGCGGACTCTTGGGCCAAAGCGTAACCAGGCGCCAGAAGGGTCAGGGAAACCATGGCCAATTGGATGGCCTTCTTACCAAAAAGTCGCACGTCCGCTCTCCTTGCGTTATGGGTGCGCGTTGAATCCCGATGCCGAGGCATCTGGTCGGTGTTAGTAAGGCGTCCTTCGCCTTGACCGAGACTCTCGCGTCGATCCGCCAACAAATTGGCGGCTTCGATTCGCTCGGGATTGTGTCACCACTCTTTCCAGGCGTAAAGATGAATATCGCTCGATCTGGCCCCCCGCCAAAAATTTCTTCTCCGACGGTCGGCCCCGGGGATTGACTCCCGTCAGGATGCACCAACCGATCCCAAGCAAACCCTTGGGGTCACTCGGGCCGCTTGGCCAATTCGACGGTCAACTCGATCGATCGGCCGCCGCGTCGGACCGACGCCGTGGCACGATCACCGGGCGAACGCGAACGCACCCACTCGATTACCTCATAAGCGGTGCGGACTCGCTGGTCACCAAGTTTCTCAAGCCGATCTCCCGGCTCAATGCCGGCCTGCTGAGCCGGTCCGCCATCTACCACCCCGCTGATCGTTACATGATCTTGCCGGTTCGACAGACTGACGCCCAAAAACGCCGTCAATTGACGGCGCCTTCGCCCGCGTTTGTCGGTCTCGGCGTATTCGGGACGCTCATGGCGAATCGCCAACTCAAAGGCGACATCGGAAACTATATCGGTTATCCGACTCAAGCCACCAAACTCGATTTTATCGAAATCGTCACTTGGGCGATGATAATCACTGTGGAGCCCCGTAAAGAAGAAGAGCACCGGCACGCCTGACTCGTAAAAAGACTGATGATCGCTCGGCCCATAGCCCGAAGCGACTTTGAACAATCGAAAGGGCTCGGGCTGCTCCTGGTTGATCCGATCGACCAAAGCATCAAACGAATCGGACGATCCAGTTCCGTAGATCGTCAATTCGTTGTCGCGCAGTCTTCCCACCATGTCCAAATTGACCATGGCGACGGGGGACTCGAGCGGAAATCGAGGGTTGCGAACATAGTGTCGGCTTCCCAACAGTCCCCTTTCCTCGCCCGTAAAAGCGATGAAAAGGACCCGTCGGTGCGACTCTCTGCTAGCGAGTCTCTGGGTCAACTGCTCGGCCGCGCCAAGTAACGCGGTGGTTCCGCTGGCGTTGTCGTCGGCTCCATTGTGGACGGCGATGGTCCCGGGAGCGAGCGAGCCAACGCCCCCCATTCCCACGTGGTCGTAATGCGCTCCAATGACCACGGTTTGATCGGCCAGCTCACCTTTGCCCGTCAAAACACCCATCACATTACTCGTCTCGGTCTTGAGCGGCTCCAATTCGATTTGGATCGATGCGATCGCTCCTGCGAGCGGTGCGCTGCGGGGCGATCCACTCTCATCGATCGCTTGTTCCGCTTGTTCGAGCGTCCGCTCGGTAAATCGCTGCAACCACTGATCGACCACGTCGCGGGCCACCGAGACAACGGGGATCGACGGCGTTCCCTCTCCTTTTCGACCGGCTTCAG
>JARFQX010000751.1 GCA_029287555.1 Rubripirellula sp.
GGCGGCGGAGGAATGGCATCACGACGAGCATTTCGCGGCGTCTCATCGTCAAGCCGGATTCTTGGTTTACGAACTGGACCCGCACGAGCATTCCCAGCCGATTAGCATGATCGACCAGTTCGGATTGAATCAAATCAGCACAAGCAGTAGTCGTTGGCTTTGCGTTCGTGCGGTGATCTTGACCAAGGGTGCAAAGCCCGACCCACCGGCAACTCGAAAGGTTGATCCCTAGGTCGTGAGGACATGGAGGCGAGAGCAGCAGGCCAGTCTGTTCCAAACGGAGGAGTTCACGGCAGACCAGCAGCGGTTGCGTCTGAACCTGATTCGGGGCCGGTCGCGGCCTGCGTCAAACTGCCCCGCCGGACGGATTCATGGTGAAAAGGGCGCAAAGAACGCCGGTGGATGAGGAACCTTGACCAAATCGGCGTGTTGAAATAGTGTCTTAGAAAGTCCTTCCCATCGCCTGTACAAATGAATCGTCTGATTTCCCAGTTTACCAGTCGACGCGGACTCGCTTCTTGCGTGTTGGGGTTGATGGTTTACCAGTTGGGAGCTTGTCCATGCGGATGCCTTGAGCACAATGCCTGGCTCCAATGGGCGGGGGTGATCTCGGATCATGGTGGGGACTCCGATGCCGCGATGCCAGTGTCCGAGTCGTTGACCACAGTGTCTGAGTCTTTGACCACGGTGGCAAATGGCGACACTCACGATTGCACCGGCGAGCCGCGTCCGCAATACGTTGACAACGCTCAGTCGACACAGGTTCTGGGTGATTTCTTCCAGAGGCTCGCGACCATTGTTGTGAGCTTGAATACCTCGATGGATGATTCGAGTATCACTCGGGGTCGATTCGATTGGGGCCCGGATTGTGCTCCGCTGGCGCATGCGCTGAGCCGACCTGCGCTTCAGGTCTATCGGCTCTAACCTTCTCACTTGACTTCGGATTGTGCGGAGCGGAACGCTTCCGCTTTCCGGCCGCTACCCCCGCGGCTGTTACGTCGTCTAGTGAGAATTGCTAATGTCCCGTCACCACATGATGCGCACCGGTTTGCGCGTATTGCTGGCATCCGCCCTCTTGACCGTCATTTTTGCCGCTGGCGGCGCGGCGGGGTTTTTCCTTTACCCTCAGCTCGCCGCTGAATCGGAAGCTCGTGACCACGACCACGATGATGAGGCGGCGCAAGAGGGTGAGGAAGATGATCACCATGATGAACACGAGGAAGAAGACCATGTTGCATTAACCAAGCAGGCCTTCGAGAACCTCGATCTGCTAATGGGGCCCGTCTCCAAGGGAGACTTCTGGAAAACACTCCTTGTCCCGGCACGAGTCGTCGAGATACCGGGGCGTAGTAATTTGTCCGTTTCGGCCCCAGTCACCGGCATTATCGAGGACGTCCGTGTGCTTCCCGGACAAAGCCTCACTCGCGGTGTGCCGCTGTTCACCATGCGGTTGACCGATGAAGCATTGATCGACGCCCAGTCAAAGCTGTTGGAAACGCTCACGCGGCGGGAAGTCGCGGAGCAAAAGATTGCGAGGATTCGCCCATTGATTGAGTCGGGCGCGATTTCGGGCGCGCGAAGGCTTGAGCTGGATTATGAGCTCAAGCAGTTGGAGGTTGAGCAGTCAACTCTGTTGCAAGAGATTAAAAACCGCGGTTTTCCGCAGTCGATGATTGACCCGCTGCTCAAGGACCGTGAGCTCGCGACGACATTGACGGTCTATCCACCAACCTTTTTCGGCGAAGAGGCGACACGTTCAGAAGAGTTGTCGTCGGGTTTTTCAGTCGAAGACTTGATGGTGCATCCCGGGATGTCTTTGTCCCGTGGCGAGCCGCTGTGCACGATTTCGTACCATGCTCGTCTGTACGTTGAAGGAACTGCTTTCGAAGACGACTTGCCGGTTCTGGACAAGATCGCCGAGAACGATTGGAAGATCACCCTTGAGGCCCATGGCGAAGCTGAAGATCATGCCGATCCAATCTGTTTGAGTCTCCTGCGAGTTGACAACCACGTCGACGAGGAAACGCAGACGGTCAAATTCTTCATCGAGTTACCGAACGAGGCCATGCGGACTCGCCAGACGGACCAGCGTCTGTTCAAGCAATGGCGTTTCCGACCCGGACAACGGCTGCATTTACGACTGCCGGTGGAAAGATGGGAGAATCAATTAACACTTCCCGTCGACGCGGTGGTTGTCGACGGACCCAACGTGTTTGTGTTCGCCGAACATCAACACGAGGAGGCTGGAGCAATGATGCCCCCAATAACCAACGCAATCGAAAGCAGTCCGAGCGAATCGGAGTTGGGCGATGGAGAAGATGATCACGGCGATGACCATGATGTATTCATCGAATTGGAACCCGTTCCGGTCCGATTGCTATATCGAGACGACAAGACCGTCGTTATCGCCGATGATGGTCAAATCCCCGCGGGTGTCCCAATCGCACTCAATCACGCCTACAAGCTTTACCTTGCGACGAAGATGCAATCGGGCGGCGGCGGTGGGCATCACCACCATGATCACTAGCTGCTTTTGTCGTCGCTTGCGAATTGCCCACGCCCCTAAAAAATATCTTCGTTATGCTCAACCACATCATTCGATTCGCGCTGCAGAACCGCCTGATCATTCTGTGCGGGGCGATTGCCGTGCTGGTCGCGGGCAGCATGGTTGCTAGCTCGCTGCCGATTGATGTCTTGCCCAGCCTGACTCGACCCCGTGTTGTGATCGTCACCGAATGTGAGGGCCTCGCCCCCGAGGAAGTTGAGCAGCGGGTGACATTCCCTTTGGAAGCGACGATCAACGGGGCTGCCGGAGTCATTGCGGTTCGGAGCGCATCGGATATCGGTTTGTCGGTGATCAACGTCGAGTTCGACTGGGGAACCGACGTCCACACCGCTCGGCAAATTGTCCAGGAGCGGATGGCAATCGCGGTGGGTCAGTTGCCCGAGGGGGTGAAGCCGCAAATGGGGCCAAGATCGTCGCTGCTGGGACAGATTGCGCTGGTCGCGATGTGGAGCGAAGATGGCACAACGTCCCCGATGGAACTCCGGACGATGGCTGATTGGATCGTTCGGCAACGCTTGCGAAAGATCTCCGGCGTGTCGCAGGTGATCACGATGGGAGGTGAGCGAAAGCAGTACCACGTACTGGTCGATCAACATGAGATGCATCGTTACGACGTTGGACTTGCGGAGATTGAGGACGCCCTGCGAAGCAGCAACGAGAACGTGACGGGCGGCTTCATGGGCCGAGACGGAAAAGAATTCCTGATTCGTGGCCTCGGCCGATACAAGGACGCAGACGAGATTCGGAAAACGGTGGTTCGCACCGAGGGGGACCGACCGCTGTTGCTGGGGCAAATCGCATCGGTGAAGGAGGTTGCCCAGACGAAGCGAGGCGACTCATCGGTCAACGGTCGACCCGCGGTTGTGTTGACGATTCAAAAGCAGCCGAACGCCGACACCCGTGCCGTGACCGAAGCGATTGGCGAAGCACTGGACGAGATGAAATCGTCGCTGCCGGCTGACGTGACGCTGCAAACGACGTACGAGCAGCGAGAGTTCATTGATCACAGCGTTGAAAACGTCATCGAGGCACTCCGTGACGGAGCCATTCTGGTCGTCATCGTCTTGTTTCTATTTCTGTTCAACTTTCGAACAACATTCATCACTTTAACGGCCATCCCCTTGTCAGTGCTGGTTACCGCTTTGGTCTTTCGGTGGCTGGGGCTTTCGATCAACGTCATGACACTAGGCGGTTTGGCGGTCGCACTGGGTGAACTCGTCGACGACGCCATTGTGGATGTCGAGAATATCTTTCGTCGGCTCAAACAGAATTCGCTTTCCGACAATCCCCGCCCCGTTCTGGCCGTGATTTACGAGGCGAGCGTTGAAGTCCGCAACGCCATCATCATCAGCACCGTGCTGGTGGTGATCGTTTTTGCACCACTGTTTGCTTTGACGGGAATGGAGGGTCGTCTGTTCACGCCACTCGGTGTCGCCTACATCGTGTCCATTTGCGCATCGACCTTGGTGTCGCTAACGGTGACGCCCGTGCTTTCCTACTATCTTCTTCCCAGAGCAAGAGCCACGCAAAATGAATCGGATGGGTTCGTGCTGAGGGGCTTGAAGGCCGCGTTCCGTCCCGTGATTCGATTCAGCATGAATCCTCTGGGGCTCACCGCTTCACTGACGGCACTGGGGATCGCCTGCGTTGTGGGTGGGACATTTGCGTGGAACATGGGGCGTGACTTTCTGCCACCATTTGACGAGGGCGCCGCGCAGGTCAACCTGTTCGCACCTCCGGGGACCTCGCTCGAAGTCAGCCGGGAGTTGAGCCAGATCGCCGACCGCAATCTGAAACAGCTCGTGAAATCTGAGGAGAATCCAGACGGTCCCCTTCTCTGGTTCACGTGTCGCACTGGGCGTGCCGAGCAAGACGCGCACGTGATGGGTGTGAATATCAGCGAGTACGTCATCACGTTGAATCCGGAGAGTGGGCTCAGCCGAAACGAGCTGATCGAACAACTTCATGAAGCGGTGGAGCATGTGCCGGGCGTCGAAACCGAGGTGGAACAGCCAATCGCTCACCTGATCAGTCACATGCTTTCAGGTGTCACGGCGCAAATTGCCATCAAGCTTTTCGGTGACGATTTGGAAGTGCTTCGGCGTGAGGCGGAACATATCCAGGCGGCGATGGAGGGGATTAGCGGGATCGCGCCGCCGATCATTGAACAGCAGCAGCCGACGCCGCAGTTTCGTGTCGAACTGAAGAAAGATATGTTGGCCCACTATGGTCTCAATGCAAACTTCGTCAATGGCTTCATCGAGACCGCCATTCATGGAAAAGAAGTCTCGCAGATGATCGATGGACAGCGGGCGTTCGACATCCTGCTGCGACTCAAGGAGTCACAGCGACGTGATCTCGATAACCTCCATCGCTTGCCGCTGGAACTTCCCAACGGAAAACGCATTCCACTCGGTGCGGTTGCCAATATTTACGAGGCTGCCGGGCCCAATACGATCAATCGCGAGGATGGGCGGCGACGGATCGTCGTCCGCGTCAACACCCTCGGACGAGACGTGGGCAGCGTTGTGGAAGAGATCAAAGCCCGCGTTGGCGAGGTGGAACTTCCCGAAGGCTACTTCATTACCTATGCCGGGCAATTCGAGGCCCAGCAACAGGCCAACCGTCGCATCTTCTGGCTAAGCGGTCTTGCACTGATTGCCATGGTTCTTGTGCTCTATTCAGCTTACAGTTCGTTCAGCATTGCCTTTCAGTTGTTGATCGCGTTGCCTGCCGCGTTCGTCGGTGGCATTGCGGGGCTTTATTTGACGGGCCAAACATTTTCCGTTGCTGCCACGGTAGGGTTCGTTTCGCTCGGAGGCATCGCTGCACGCAATGGTCTGCTGCTCGTGTCGACTTACATCGAGCGAATGGGCGAGGGCCCACTGACCGAAGACATCATCGTTGGGGGAAGTCTTGACCGACTGGCTCCCGTCATGATGACGGCGCTGACGACGGGACTCGGTCTCGTTCCCCTCGTGCTGGGAGGTCACCTGCCCGGCAAAGAGATCTTGTTTCCGGTTGCCACGGTGATCCTTGGCGGACTCATCACCGCCACGTTTGCCGAATTTGCCATCCGTCCGGGTCTATTCTGGCTACTGGCACCGGACCAGATTCGACGCCCCGGAACAGATCAAACGACTCCATCTGTACCAACAACCGTTCGACTTGAAGATCAACTTACACACGTTTAGCGAGGTTTAAGGAAATGCAAGTTCGATACTTACTCATCGTGCTCACGATGCTCACCATGTCTATCCAGCACCAGGAGGTCGACGCTCAGGGCTTTGGACGAGGGATGCGGGGACGCGGTGGTCCCCATAGGCACGACGAGCGACATGACGAAGACCATCAGGTGTTTCAGTTTCTGCTGCAGAATCATTCAAAAATCAAACGCACCGTGAAGGATCTTCCCAACGGTGTCGAAACCTTGACCGAATCGGACGATCCCAAAATCGCTGACAAGATCAAGGAGCATGTTGAGTGGATGGCTTACCGCATTAAGGAAACGAATCCGATTCGCATGCGGGACCCGCTTTTTGCTGAGCTGTTTCGTCACACCGACAAGATTGTGATGGAGCACGAAGATACAAAAAAGGGTGTCAAAGTTGTGGAGACATCCGAGGATCCTTACGTCGCGAAGCTGATCCAAGCGCACGCGAAGGTCGTTTCCAAATTCGTCGAACGTGGTTTCGCCGAAGCGATGAAGAATCACGAAGTGCCGGACAAGGCCGTTGCCGTGGCGTCGCAGCCGGGATCGCCCGTCATCAAGACTCATGGAAGTGTCGTTCACATGCCCGAGGCCGCGCAGCAGCCACGCGATGGTTCCAAGGTCGTTGTTGACGTGACAGCCGGAGGAGATCCCGAGAAACTCAATCCCGCCGTGGCGAAAGTCGCCAAGTACCTCAACATTTACGCCGCCGCCGGACGGGAACCGGCCGCCTGCAACTTCGCCGTCGTCTTCCACGGTGACGCGACGTTAGCAATTTTGAATCCCGATGCTTACCGAGCCGAATTTGGGACCGAAGGCAACCCGAACACAGAACTTCTAATGCAGCTTCACGAAGCTGGTGTGGAAATGTACGTCTGCGGGCAGTCGCTCCGATCGAAAGGTAAAGAGCAGGCCGACGTCTTGGTGTTCGTCGAGACGGCTGTTTCAGCGTTGACCGCCTGCGTCAACTTGCAGTCCGACGGCTACGCCTACGTTCCCCTCGGCAACTGAGCTCGTTCGCGTCCAAGCCATGTCATGGAGTCGGATCACAAGTCGTGTCGGAGAATCTCTCGTCCAGAGGCACGGAGCACACGGAGCGATTCGTAAGGTTTCTCTGTGTGCACCGTGCCTTCGTGAGATGAACTCTTTGTTTGCCGTCGGCGGCAGCTTGCATGCGACGCTAGCTTCCGTAAGCGGGCGAAAATGCTGGCACAGCTTGACTTTCTGCCGCACCAGATTGCGACCGACTCTGTATGCTAGTGATCGATTTTGATCGCGTCGCGGGTCCGGTTGACTTGCGCCGCTTCCGACCTTTTCTGCTTTTGAGCCTACAAGTCATCCAAAGGTTCCGAGTCATGCTAACGCAACGGGTTTTGCTTCTAGGGGTTTCGTTTCTCGCTCTTTCAGCGATCGGTCAGGCACAAGTATCGCCGAGCGAAG
>JARFQX010000814.1 GCA_029287555.1 Rubripirellula sp.
TCGATGTCGGCCGGAATCGCGTCCTTGGCACCAACCGCCTCCATCAGTGTTGGCATCCAGTCTTCAAATCCGCTAATTCGATCACTGGTCGAACCCGGCGCAACCTTTTCGGGCCAACGAACAATTGTGGGAACCCGAACACCACCTTCGTACAACGACCCCTTCAGTCCGCGCAGCTCACCGACGCTGTCGAAGAACTCATAATCCACTTCCTGGTCCAAGTGCGTTGTCCCATTGTCGCTGCTGAAGACCACCAGCGTGTTGTCCGCAAGGCCTAACTCATCAAGCAATCGGAGCAGTCTTCCGACGTAGCGGTCCATTCGCGTGATCATGGCGGCGTAAGCGGCACGTGGCGTGAAATGGGGCGTGTAACCATAGCCCGACGATCGAGTAAATGGCGGGTCTTCCCAGCCTAGTTCTCGGTACGGTTTGAGTTCCTCGTCGGGCACATGCAGCGCAACGTGCGGAATGATCGTGGGATAGTAGAGAAAGAATGGTCGGTCTTGGTTGGTGCGAATGAACTCGAGCGCCTGTGCGTTGATCCGGTCTGGTGCGTAGTCCTGGCCCTTGAAAGGCTCGTAAGACTTGGGATCGAGCGGATCAGCGCCCTCGGCCAACGACGCGTGTCCGGGAACTGGAGGATCATTATCCAGCTCCAAGTGCGATTCGTCGTCCCAAAGATACGATGGGTAGTAGCTGTGCGCATGCGCCTGGCAATTGAATCCGAAGAAGCGATCGACGCCTTGGTTGAGCGGTCTTCCGCTGGAGTCGGGTCCACCCAGGCCCCACTTTCCGAATGCACCGGTCACGTAGCCCTGTATTTTCATTAATTCGGCCAGTGTGACTTCGCTGTCAGGAATCGGCCATTGGCCCTCCGGTGGCGTTGATCGATTGCTCCGCACGAAGGCGTGCCCCGGGTGCTTGCCGGTCATCAGCACGCAGCGCGACGGAGCACAAACCGCATTGCCGCTGTAGTGCTGAGTCAAACGCATGCCTTGCTTGGCAAGTTGATCTAAGTTAGGGGTGCGAATCCGCTTCTGGCCGAAACAGCCGAGTTCTCGGTACCCCAGATCGTCGGCCAGGATGAAGACGACGTTTGGCTTCCCCGGCGTTTGCGAGGACGCCGACTCTTGCGCCCAAGCGTGCGGAGTCGGGAAGACGGCGATAGCAACCGCCGCAATCAGCAGGGAAATCAGAATTCTGGCGGGCATGTTCAAGAATTGGATCCGAGGAAGGGAATGTCGAAGAAGCCCCAAGTCTAACGCGCCGAATTCCCCAGTGCCTCTCACAGAGGGAGCAGGTCACGGCGGGCTGAATCGGGAGGCACGCTGCACACGCCTTGCATACGATCGCCGAATCGGCTTTCCACTACCTTGGCTTGGGGGGACAGCACCTTGGCTTGGGGGACAGCACCTTGGCTTGGGGGACAGGGATGGAACCACACGGGCCGGTGGAGCATCCAAACCATTCCAGAGTTCGTAATTTGACCGACCATAGCTAGACTGATGTTTCCTCCAGAGGTGTGGCGGGCTTTGGGCTTGGCAAACCGGCTCGTGGCCCCCTCCTTTTACGACTCGAAATGGCTCCTGGCCTCCCGAACCCTTTTTCGCAAACGGGCATGTTTCCCCAGTGGCATCAAGACTCAAACAGTGTTCCGTGAAATCCGGTCTTGGGAAATCCGGTCTTGGGAAGTCGCATTCCGGAAACGGTCGGAGGCGTTTGCTGGCCGAGCGGCTCGAGGACCGTCGGTTGTTGGCGGTCTCCTTCGAGTTCAACTACATCGGCGGCAATTCCGTCGGGTTCAACGATCCGGTCAACGGCAGCGAGTTCCGTTCGTCGCTCGAATCGGCGGCAACTCGGTTGGGCGATTGGCTGTTGCACGACGCGACGCTCCAAATCGATGTGGAGTCGCGTGATTTCACCGGCACGGCGGTCGCCAAGGCCGTCTCGGAACCGGCCAGCCCAATTGCGGCAGGGGGTTTCACGCAGGCCGTGATCCCCAACAAAGTCATCGAAGGTGTCGATCTCAATGGGGCGGCCGCCGACGGACGACTGGAAGTCTTCTTCTTTGACGGGGCCGACTCGTTCACCTATCTCACCGATCCATCACAGGTCGCCGGTGACGACGAAATCGATTTCCAGGCGGTCATGATTCACGAACTGGTTCACACTTTGGGTTGGACCAGTGCCACCAACGCCAATGGCAGTGACGATGGCGGAAACGGGTTAACCACGCCGGGAACGTGGTCCATGTTCGATCAATTCCTCTCCGATTCGATGGGGAACCGTTTCATCGATGCGAATCCGGTATCGCCAACTGCTTTCCGCATGGACACTGCCGCTTGGGCCACGCACAGTGTCGGCGGCAAAGGTCCCAACGCCGGATTGTTCTTTGACGGTCCCATCGCGACTTCGGTCTACGGGGGTCGGGTCCCGCTTTACTCACCGTCGACATTCTTTCTCGAGTCCAGCGCGGTGCATCTCGATAGTGAGGGGTTTCCGAGTGAGACGTTTCTCTTCTCCCCGCGAACCCACCTGATGACCCACGCCATCGTGGATGGCCAGGTACCCCAGGAATTGACGTTACTGGAAAAAGCGATTCTGGCGGACATCGGGATTCAAGTTCGTGAAAACGTTCGACCCCAAATTACGGTGCCGGCCAACATGGTGGTTGAGGCCAACTCGAGGGCTGGTTTTCTCGGCACCAATCAGGCGATTGACGATTTCCTTGCCTCAGCGACCGCCGTCGATCAGATCGATCCGGATCCGGTCTTGACCAACGACATCCCGTCGACGCTTGTGCTCGGGAAGAACACGATCACCTTCACCGCGACCGACGCGTCGGGTAATACGAGCACAGCCGAGTCGGTGATTTCAGTGTTCGACACCACGCCCCCCGAGCTTGAGGTGGCGCCCACTGGTGTCACACTCGAAGCCACCAGTCCCGAAGGTGTCGACGCGGCAACGCTCCCGTTTGTTGTCACCGCGAGTGACATTGTCGATCCGAATCCCATCGTCACGCTTAGTGGCGGCGATCATTTTCCGATTGGTACCACGACCGCCACCTTCTCTGCGCGTGACTTTCGCAACAACGTCACGACGGTGGATGTGCAGATCGTGGTTCAAGACACGACGCCTCCGGAGATCTCACTGCCGGCTTCGATCAACATCGATTCGAATCGGGCGGAGGGCGCCGACTTGGCAAACAAGGAATTGATTGATTTGATTCGCGCAGCGTCCAGTGACGTTGCCGATACTGACTTGGCGATCTCGGCCGAACCATCACTGTTTCCGCTTGGCACCACCGAGGTGACCTTTACGGTGCGAGACGACAGCGGTAACGCGTCGATGGCAACCACTTCTTTGACCGTGAACGATGCGGCACTGGTCGTTCGCACACTCGACGACGAGTTGGATTCCGATCCGCACAACGATCTTGACGATCTTAGTTTGCGAGAGGCGATTGTCCTGGCAAACGCGAATGCAGGAATCGACCGGATCCGATTCGCGGCCGGATTGACCGGCAGCGTGCTGCTTCAGCCTTCACTCGGTCAATTGACGATCACCGACTCCGTCACGATCAGTGGTTTGGGCGCGAATGATACGGTGATCGATGGCCAATCGGCGATGCGTGTGTTGGCGATCTTTGGCGATCAGATCGACGTCGACATCAATGATTTGACCATTCGCAATGGGGTCTCCAACGGCGATCTCGTCGGGGGTGCCGGGATCTACTTCGATTCAGCCGGTTCTTTGCAGCTTCAGCGAGTTCGCATCGCCGACAACGTTGCAAATGGGATCGGTGGCGCCGGAGGTGGGATGCAAGTTGCCGCAGGGAATCTGACGCTCGTCGATTCGCAGGTTACGGGCAATCAAACCACCGGTGACTTTGCCAGCGGTGGGGGGCTGTGGTTCGGCGGAAACGGTCTCGAGGTGACCCGCAGCCGCTTTACCGACAACACAACCACCGGAACCTACGCATCGGGAGGCGCACTTTACGTTCTTGATGGGTTGGCCACGATCACGTCAAGCACGTTGAACGCGAACGGGACCGCTGGCGAGCGATCGGGGGGCGGCGCGATGGCGGTGATCTCGGGCGAAGCCACCATTCGCAACAGTACCATCTCGGATAATTCAACCGGCGGTGCGATGTCTCCGGGGGGAGGCATTCGGTCGTTGCTTTCACC